>JASFGH010000043.1:0-13483 GCA_050123865.1 Desulfobacterales bacterium
TGACACTTACGGTTCATTAGATTTTCCTTATTTTCGTTTGGGGCAATTGCCCATTTCACTTTTCACTTGCCAATCGGTATGACTTGACGTGCAGCCAAATGTCCAGACCGATTTTTAAAAGGATAAGAACACACAGCAGCGCTACTGGTGAGCCCAGCTTCATAATCAACACACCGCCGAGTATGATGGCCACATGCATCAGCATAATTCGTTTGTAAGGGCGTATCATGATATCTTTCATTTTTTGCGACAGGTATTGTTGACCGTTGATAAAGTTCTTTATAAAAGATACGCCGTGGCTGACAAAAAGCCCCACCGCCGGCCATTCCAGCCCCGGCGGCCGACCATGCCACAGCTGCATCACAACGCCATATAAAAGCTGTAAAAATATAAGCGGGCCCATCCAGGCACCGGATTGAGCCATGACCTTATCAGGGGATCCGATTTTAAAAAAAACCAGCAGAAAAAAGCCGTGCACGGCACAAAAGCCGCCAAAATGCACGCAGAAAAAGGAAATCATAAACAATTTCTGAAAAAGCCTGGATCGGGATTCGACTTTTACCAGAAGCATGCGCAAAATGTTGAAAAATCCGACAATTAAGTTTTCTATCCAGTAAAGCAGTACAATGGCGGCCGCATCCCAGCCCAGAAAAACAACCCCGATCAACGGTACCAGGTTGGCAACCATCAGGGCGATGATGGAAAGCGAGGGCTTTTGCAGGGGTTTATTTGAATCAGCTTGTGTCATCAGAAGCGATACTCGAATAGGCTTTAATCATCTACAGGACAGGTTATCCACGCTGAAATATCAGGGTCGGGATCAAAATTGCGGCAATAATCCCCAGAACTGTTAACGCGATGGACACCGCAGCCAGGATGCCGATAAATTTCCAGAACGATTTCTGATACGCAATGGCTTTGCCAAGCTCGATCGCATCACCGGACTTCAAAAAAGCGCTGACAGCCGTCGAAAATTTCCAAAGCCAGATCGATGGCACCAGATAAAATACGCTGGCCAGAATATAAAATATACCCATAAATACCAGCGGGGGCGCCTTTTCAGACACCGGAATAAAGCTTTCACCCACAATCACGCCCAATCCGGCTAAAATCATCAGTCCGGTGCCGATAAATCCCAGAACCGACAGCAGACGGGTCCAGGGCCAGGTAGCCCGTAATGATTTGCGGATGTAATTCAATATTGCCCTGTCGCGATCGATGTTGCCATCTGGATCCGTTTCGTTGGATTCCAGTCCGTCGCTAAAATGTTGCATGGTCTGCTCCTTTGTGGCGAATTAATGCCGTCGCTAGGCTCATTTTCGCATATTGTGATTAAAAATGCAAAAAAAGATAGCGATAAGACATTAAATTTACAACCATATCCAGACAGTTGCTCAGCCGCATGAAAGTTGCGCGATTTGGATGCAATGGTGCCAGCCGGAAGCGGAGCCAACCGCCCGGACAACGAAAATTGACGATTTGAATAAATTCGACTATAATTAAATTATCTGAATCGGAATGGAGAATCCGCATCTATGACAAAACTTCGCTGGCCGATGATTGTGGCAGCCGCAGTCCTTCTACTGTTTTTAACCAACCCGATTATCCAAGCAAAATCAGCTTCATCCACATCCCGCTATGACCAGGGGTGGCAGGCCTATGACTCAGGGCACTACGCCAGGGCGTTTGAAATCTGGCAGGCCCTCGCCGAACAAGGCCATGAACTGGCGCAGGTCAATCTGGGAGCTATGTATGACGCCGGGCAGGGCACGGCCGAAAACCCCACCAAAGCATTTGAACTGTTTCTCGCTGCGGCACAAAAAGGCAATCCATATGCCCAGTATAATGTCGCCAATATGTACGCTCAGGGACGCGGCATTCGCTGCGATCGCGGCAAGGCCAAATCCTGGTATCTAAAAGCAGCCGAGCAGGATCTGGCAATCGCCCAATACGGCCTGGGCATGCTCAATGCCAGTGATGTCGCCGAAAACGATACGGATGCAACTCAACATCTTGATATCGCCATTGGATGGCTGTACAAAAGCGGGTTGACGCATCTAAAAAATGATAATCTCAGCGGTGCCCGGCAGGCCTATGATTCCATTGCTGAACTTGCAGGCGATCACCCCCTGGCCGAACAGCTCAGCTGCAAAATCGAGAGCAAAAAACACTTTCAGGGCGCCGACTCCCGTATCGCATCTTTTGTCGGCGCTTCTTTCGGCACCGGGTGGCCGATCTCAGCAGGCTATGTGATTACCAATCATCATGTGGTGGACTCGGCTGCAGAAATTTTGCTTTTGGATGTATCCGGCCAGCAGATAAAAGCCCGGCCGATCCTGTCGGATGCAGTTCATGATATCGCCATTTTGCAGGTGGTTGACACCGCGCTGTTGCCACCGGCCATTCCGCTGGCAACCAATGGTATCGATGTCGGCGCCCGAGTGTTTACCATGGGCTTTCCCCGTATTGATCAGATGGGTGTCACCCCGAAACTGACAGATGGCGTCATCAGCAAATTATCCGGACTGCAGAATGACCCGGCCAGCTATCAAACAACCGTGCCCATCCAGCCCGGCAACAGCGGCGGTCCGCTGCTGAACATGAGCGGTGAAGTCGTCGGCGTAGTGCGTTCAATGATTGGCGTGAAGCATATGCACAGCGGCGAAACCCGTGTTTATGAAAATGCCAGCTGCGCAACAAAAATTGACCGGCTGTCTAAAATTCTCAGCAAACTGCAACCGCCTGCGGATTCCCTTCAAACCTTGCCCCACGAGCCGGAAAACATGGCCGCCCTGAAAAAACGCCTGCAGAACTCACTGCTGATTGTGGTCGCCCGCTAGGGTCGTGTCCCACAGGGATTTTCTAAAATTCCACTTTTATTACTATCCCATCTGAGAGCTTGAATGGGGAAAATTCCGTACGTGTGAGTCATTGAAAATTGAAATTTGGGATTTGTTTGGCCTGCGACGAGCGCGGTCGAGACGAATTTGAGTTTTGTCATTTGGGATTTAATATCCCCGGGTGCCCTTCTTTGGTTCTAAATACCCTGTGAATCGGGGTCATATGACCGTCAACCGCGCAATATCCCCCAATTTTTCTCCTGATTTTCGACCCGTCTAATTCATCGGTAAAAAAAATTTGTGTTATATTAATATGTTAAGTCAAAATTGGGCTGGCAGATGATTACATGGCAGGAATTTTGCGGCATTGTGGTACGCAGTAAGGAAAGTTGGTAGAAGTGGTGCGACATTTTGCGTGCCGAAATACAACCGTTGGACAAGGAGGTTAATTATGAAAGAACCTGTACCCAAAACTATTGGTATTGTTGCCATTGGGATTGCGGCTGCCATGCTGATCGGCTGTGCATCCAGCAGCAGCAATACAATGGCCAGCAAGTATGAAGCAAAACTCAGTGAAAAAAACCAAAAAATCGATAAGCTTCGCGCTGAAAACAACGAAAAAGAAAAGATCATCGAAGTTTATAAGAAGGAACTCAGGATGTCGAACGAAGCGACTGCTGCTGCCGAGCAGAGGGCTCGCGATACCGAAGCCTCGGGCTCGGGCATGCACGCATCTGATTCGGGCAGCAGCCTTTTTCCACCCAATGCCAAGGCGGGTGAATGCTGGGCCAGAACATTTATTGCCCCCACGTATCGGACCGTTACCGAGCAAGTGTTGAAACGCGGGGAATCCGAACGACTGGAACTCATTCCGGCCCAGTATACCTGGGAAGAGCAAAGCGTTCTGGTCAAAGAAGCTTCACATCGGATGGAAATTATCCCCGCCAAGTATCAGTGGGTTGAAGAAAAAGTCCTGGTAAAACCCGAAGCCAAGCAATTGGTTGAAGTACCTGCGCAATATGAAACGCAGCAGGACCGGGTTCTGGTCAAAGAGGCCCATACCGTCTGGAAAAAAGGCCGTGGACCGATTGAAAAAATCGATCATGCCACCGGTGAGATTATGTGCCTGGTCGAAGTGCCGGCGTCATATAAAACCGTGTCCAAACGGGTAATGGTCAGCCCGCCGACCACCAAGGAAATCTTGATCCCGGCTGAGTATAAAACCATTAAGAAACGGGTTATGGTAGAACCGCCCAAAGAACGCAGAGTCGAAATTCCGGCTGAATACAAAACCGTTAAAGTCCGCAAAATGCTGACACCGCCCCAGGAGCGTAAAATTGCGATCCCGGCCGAATATCAGACCATTTCGCGGACCGAAAAAACCAGCGACGGTCATATGGAATGGCGGCGAATCCTGTGTGAAACCAATGTCAACGCGTCGATCATCCGGCAGGTCCAGATGAGCCTGCGCGATGCCGGGCATGATCCCGGACGCATCGACGGCGTCATTGGGCACCAAACCCAGTCTGCGCTCAAGTCCTACCAGCGGGCCAACAACCTCGCTGAAGGTGGTTTAACATACGAAACGCTTCGTCACATGAATATCAGCCTGTAACCCACTGCATCCGTTACATGTGCGAAGCGCCAAGACCCCGTCGGAGTGCCGTGCAATCCGCGGGGTCTTTTTTTGTTTTAGTTGACAAAAATTTACCGAACCACTAACCAGACCCCCAGTAGCATGAAACACAGGCCCAGCAAACGCGTTACTTCCATCGGGCGCACCGTCGCGCCGAAAAAGCCGAAATGATCGATCAATGAAGCAATCAGAAACTGGGAAGCGACGATTAAGGTAAATCCCTTGGCAACCCCCAACCGGGGCACCACATAGCCGATGGATCCGACAATAATCAGGCCCAGTAATCCGGCACCATAAGCATACCACGGAACAATCTGCCAGTTTCTTAAATTGCCGCCGCGCAAAGCGGCCAGCATCAATGTTATCACAAGCCCGCCGCCGGCATAGGTGATAAATACGCCGGTCAGCGTCCCCAGAGAGCGATCGAGCAGACCCATGAACTGTGCCTGCAGGGTAATTGCCACCCCGGCCATAACGGCAATGCCGATCAGAAAAAAAGTGCTCATCTTTCAATTCCTCGCACGATCATTTAAACATATTCAAACAACAGACGCTCAGCATATCCTTGTGCGTATTTTGTAAATTCCAGTCCATTCGCCTTTTCTCCTGAGTGCTGAGATCATTTCCGTTAGACATTAAGACCGTCCTTTAAATGACGGGCGGTTCCGGGATTTCATTTTTCTGCCGGTGTTTGCGCCATGCCAAAAATCCACCCAGGCGCACGCCGATCCAGGCGATACCATCAATGATTGCAAAACCATTGACCTGCATACCGACATCTCGGAACAGATCATCCCAGGCCTTGCGACCGGCGTTTTGCATATACGGTTCGATTTGACTGCTGGCGTTTTTGCGCCACAATTGATTGAAGCGGTATCCATAATCATGAACCAGGCCGGGTATTAACAGCAAACCCACCGGACTGAGGATGGCCCATAAAATCCGGGGAATTGAGGCGCCGTCAAACTTGAATTCTTTGGGAAGCACGATCTCATCACCGTTATCCAGTTTGAAATGCCAGTTCTGTTTGAGTTGCCACTTGCGAATATCAAACAACCACACCAGCACCCGCATGAGAAACGGTCTCTTCTTCGTCGGGATCGGCAACGGCAAAAGAACCGGCATTTCCTCATCAGCCATCAGCGATGTGACATCTTTTCTGAAAATTAGATAAAGAAAATATAAAATGATGATGATCAGCAAGAGGGCAACAAAAACAATTCCCACGATCTGGAAAAACAGCATGTTTGCCTCCTGGGTCTATTCAGATAGCTGCCTGTTCGATTAAAATTTTCGTTCCTGCCTTATTTTTTCGTAGCTTTCCTGGATTTCACGGAAACGGTTTTCAGCAAATTCGATAAATTCCTCCGGAAGTCCTTTTGAAATAATGACGTCGGGATGAAAGTCTTTGACCAATTTCTTGTAATTGGATTTGATTGCCTCGATTGTCGATCTAGGTGTGCAGTTAAGCATTTTGTAGTGTTTATCAAGGTCATCGAAATAGACCGCTTTTATGTCTTTATATTGATTATCGCTGATGTTAAAAATTTCTTTCACTCGCTTTAAAGCGGCTTCCTCGGCAGAATGAAACGTGCCGTCGGCCGCAACGATTTTGAATAGGAGATCAAAATAGGAGTAAAGCAAAGTCGGCTGGCCTTTTACCGCCTGGTACAACTGGGTGGCAAAATCATCGATGCGGTAGGGTGAGTTTTTGGCCTCGTTGAAAACCTGCCGCGCAAATTGCTTTTCGGATTCATCAATCGGCAAGCTGTTGATAAAATCCTGTACAACTGCGATTTCATCTTTGGTGACCACCCCGTCTATCTTGGAAAGCTTGCCCAGGACTGAAAACAGGCTGATAAAAAAGGCCGCCTGGGTTTGCTCGGCATACTCAAATTCGGGTCGCGGCATGGCCCTGGGATCCTGTCTGATGAAATCGGCCTTTTTATCAATCAGTACATGCCCCAGTGCTGCTCCGGCGATAGCACCAAGGGGTCCCCCAATCAACATCCCCAATGACCCGAGTGTTAGTTTCCCAAACCAACCCATTGATATCCTCCTTTGAAAACAGTATTAGCGCGTGTGCTTTTGAAATTGATAACTGAAAAATAACGTGTGGTCAATTAGGATAAAAATTTATAATTTTATGGGCCCTCTATTTAGCCGGAAGAGCTGAGCCTGCTTCTGAATAAATCCCTACTTATTTAACATCTTAAGATTTTAAACAAAATTGCCGATATTAGTTCCATTCTATTTCAGACCGAAGAAGCTTTTGAATTTATAAAAAATTCTGAACTGACCGCTAAATACAGCTAAAAGGTGGATTAATTGAAAGTACCTGAATTTATAAAAAAATCTGCTCTGCATCAATTCAAAATCGATAAAAACACCATCGAGCATATCATTGAAGGGTCAATTGTGATCAATTCGATTGAGCTGATGCTCGAAATTTTAGATAAATTCCCGGATAATCCTCAACTGGTTAGGATTTATGCGGATTTACTATTAAAAAATAAGATGCACGATGCGGCGGCCAAGGTCTATAATCGGACCGCTATCCTGTTTTTGAACAGCGGCAAGATGTTGCCGGCGATTGTTGCCAAAATTTCACAGTGGCATATTGAGATGCCCTCCGATCAAAATGTAAAGACCTTTTTAACCGAGCTCGATAGCGACCAGAATAAAAAGCTGCCGATCGGTCATTTCTTTTCTAAATTTACCATCCATGAGTTAAAGGCGCTCTGCTCTCTGTTTGAAAATATGCGGTTGCCGGCCAACCAGGTAGTTAAGGAAATTGGCGATCCTGAGGATTATCTGTTTTTTATCGTATCCGGCCGTCTGAAGGACTCCATTTACCTGACGCTGCAAAATCAAAGAAAAGTATTTCGAAAACCCACCCTGGAATTGGCGGAAAATGATTTTTTTGGTGATATTTATCCCTTCAACAAAGAACAACGGTCCCAATCCTACATTGAAACCTTGGAGCCGACAGAATTGGTAAGGATCCCGAAAGAAAAACTCATGCGCATATGCCGTAAATACCCCAACATCGAGCTGGGGATTATTGACTTGCTCAGTATCCGCTCGATGTCCGACCAGGAGGGCATTCATGAAACCATTCGAAAGGAAACCCGCCATAAATTTTCCCTGATGCTGGAGCTTGAAATATATCCGGAGCATTCACCCGATGAAGCCATATACCTTGAGGGCGCATCCGAAGATATTTCGATCGGGGGCATGAGCATCATTGTTGATTCTGCCAAAATATCCGATCCCTGGAACATCTCTACTCTGCGCGAAAGTGCAACAAATGCTAAGTTATTTGTCAGTGTGGTCACCCACACACTGCTGCTGAAAATGTCTGGTAAGATCGCCTGGCGCCGCGAAGTTGCCCATAACGGAGCCAAGGCGCTGGCGATCGGCATGCAGTTTGATGAGATGTCCCCCAAGATCCGGGGATTGTTGTTCGCGCTTTTTAACAATTTAGATTGATAGGGATATTTTCAGGTAATCCCTATATTTTTTGAATCATTTTTTTACTTGTATTATTTTTCGTAAATGCTTAAATTCGTCTTTGAGGGGACAAGACTACCATACGCCGGCAGCGGATATAGCCGTTGCACGCGACCATTGAGTTGGCTTTTTCGTAAAGCGACTTTTCACCGCACATCATCAAACGGCAGCCACGCGTCAAACGACTTCGCTTGTGTTTAGCACCACTGGTTTGAAACCGATTCATCTACCTACCGTTCATAGGTTTCGGCAAGGTAACCCGAATTTTTCTCCCGTTGTGTTAAGCCCCTCCTGGCCGTTCACCACTCAACAGAAAGGAGGTTATCATGGACAAGCCCACCGTAAACTATGAAACCCTGATTCGCATTACCAAAGCCATTTCCATGATTCGGGATCCGGAAGAAATTACCTTGATCACCGTCGAAGGTGTCACCCATGCCCTCAATGTTAAAGGTTGCACGCTGTTCCTCTTCAGTCCTAAAAGCAAGGAGCTCAAACTCGCCGGCAGTTATGGATTGAGCAATGATTATCTGAACAAAGGACCGATCAGTGCGCTGCATTCGATTGCGTCATCCCTGCAGGATGCCCAGCCGGTTGCCATTTATGATGTTACCGATGACCCCCGGCTTCAATACCCCGCAGCGGCCAAAAAAGAAGGCATCGCATCGATTCTTGCGGTTCCGATCATTATCGGAGATCGGCTAATTGGAAGCATGCGGGTTTACACCGCCGCGCCCTGGGAATTTACGCTCAATGACGTTAATTTCGTCCAGGCTGTAGCACAGGTGGTCGGCATGGCCCTGGAAATGTGCCGCATAAACAAAGGGCTCAAAGACAGCATCGATATTTTAAAGACAATGCGGGACCCGCGGACCTATAAGTCGACCCGACGAACGCCTTACGAGGGGGTGCCCAAGAGCGTGAGCAGAGACGAAATGCCGCAGACCAGCACCTAAAATCGCCAAGGATTGCAAAAAGCGTAGATGATGGATGATTTCATCCACGCTTTCATAGGGTCATAGATGTACCGGGTCCATATGTTTAAAAAACATCACAGACCTGTTTGATTTTGTATAATTTTTGGATGAAATATGGCACTCTGTTTTATAAAATTAATTAAATATCAGGTGGTTAAAAATTTGGCACAACACTTGTATATTGTGTTTGATGGCATCAGGATGGTCAGCCAACGTTTAACGTTAAGACAAAGAAAGCAACCAAAGATGTACAGCAACCTCACCCCAAATGCCCAAATCGCGAATTTAGAAAGAAGAAAAGATGCCCGCAAAAATGTCAACGGCCACCAGCTGGTGGTTGCCGACTGCCAGACCATGGAAGGCGACTTTAAGGCACCCATAAATAACATCAGTTCAGGTGGCGTTTTCATTGACACCAACCAGCGCTTATTTGTGGGGCAGGAGATCGCCATCAAATTTGATTTCCCCGGTGTGCGCAAGGCGATCATGGCCAACGGCGAAATTGTAAGGACATCTTTTGATGGTGCCGGGATACGATTCAGGATGTTTTTTCAAAAATAAGCCCATAGATTTGCACCTTTCCATGACCGCAAAACAGGCAGCCCGGATTAAAGGGCTGTCTTTTTTTTGACCATCAAATTGAAAATTATATCGAAACGCATTATATTTATTTTAGAACCCACGCCATTCTGACCTGAAATGCATTTTGATCTGCTGCAGTGAACCAGGTCGTACGACTTCGGTCTTCCTTTCTTCAAGTTGCACTGATTCGAATTCTCGCGCAGCAAAACAACCCGCCCATTTCAGAAGCACAGAACGGAGCCTATCGCCCAACGCAAATGAATAAACTGAAACGCCTCTTTGAAAACGGCCATTCAGGCAGTGCTCACAAAGGAGGTGACTGTATGTCAAAAGAGATTCTCATCGTAGAAGATGAGCCGGGTGTCGTAGTGGCAATCCAGTTTCTGATGGAACAACTGGGTTACACCGTAAGGGTGGCCGAAAGGGGCGAGGAGGCCTTAGACCTTATTTTCCAATACAAACCGGACCTGGTCCTGCTGGACATCATGCTGCCCGGGATGAGTGGCTGGGAAGTTTGTGAACACACGCGTTTAAATCCTGATTGCCGGTGCGTTAAAATTGCCTTTTTGACAGCCCGTGGTGATGAGGCCGAGGTTGCCAGGGGACTGGCGCTCGGTGCAGATGCCTATATCACCAAACCGTTTAGCAACGACGGGCTTATCGCCAAAGTCAAATCACTCTTGGAAGATACCAGTGAAAAGAGCTTCAAATGAGGTGAATAGTGGAAGCCATAGCGGTTGACAACTGGGAATCGCAGGTCGTTTCTCCACAAACAGTGACCGGTAAAATTAAGCCCGGAATGAGCATCTTTGTCGGTACGGCCGGGGCCGAACCCCGAACCATGGTTCGACATTTGATGACCGTAGAGGACAAGAATGTGGAGGACCTGGAGCTGATTCAGCTAGTCAGTTTCGGGGATGCCGTTTGTCTACAGGCCCTGCAGTCCCAGAAATTCCGTTTAACAACCTTTTTTTCCGGCTGGGTTGCCGATGAGGCCATCGAAGCGGGCCGCGTGGACTTGATCCCCAGTCGTTTCGTAAAGATACCGCAGCTCATAGAATCCCGCTTGGCACCGATTGACGTGGCTATTGTTCAGATTACCCCTCCCAATGAGGCCGGCTTTTGTAGCCTGGGGATAGCGGTTGATGTCGCCCGTGAGGTCCTTGACCAGGCACCCATCCGGGTCGGAGAAATCAATACCCGCATCCCCTGCACCTTCGGCGATACCTTTGTGCATGTATCTGAATTTAGTTTTTTGGTGCGTTCAACAGAACCACCGATCTATTTTGACCGCTGGGAAACTGATGGCATCCTGGATCAAGTTGCGCTAAATGTTGCCTCATTAATCGAGGATGGCAGCTGCCTGGCGTTTTCAATCGGCCCCTTATACGAGGCACTGGCCAAACACTTACAGGCCAAACGCAACCTGGGAATCCATTCCCCCCTGTTTACGGATCCGTTAATGGATCTTATCCAGGGCGGAGCCGTTACCAATCGGTGCAAAGACACCTATCGCGGTAAATCCCTAACATCATATGCCCTGGGTACGCCTCAGCTTATGCAATGGCTGGATAAAAACCCCCTGGTTGAATTTCAGCGAATCGATAAGGTATTTAATCCTTTAATTATCGGTCGCAATCCCAAATTTGTTACGGTCGTTGCAGCCCGCAAGGTCGATCTATATGGCCGCATCGGGCTTTATACCGGAAAAGGCAACGTGGCCACCGGACCGGCCGAGGTGATGGACTTTTTAAGCGGAGCGGAGTTGTCCAACGGCGGGCGCTCCATCTTTGCCTTAACCAGCCGGGATCCAAAGGGCCGGCCGAATATTCTACCGTCGATTGCCGATCGGCCCAACCAGTTTAACGCCTTTGAATCCATCGGCGCCATTGTGACTGAATTCGGGGTTGCCTATTTGAAAGGGCGCACCATCAGAGAGCGCGCTCAGGCCTTAATCGATATTGCCCATCCGGATGACCGGGCCAATCTGGTGCAAAATGCAAAAGAAAAAAAGATTTTGTACCACGACCAGATCTTTCTGGCCGACAGCGCGCGCCTTTACCCGGCCGATATTGCGGAAACCTGTCAGGCGCGGGATGATCTGAGCATACGCGTCAGGGCCATCCGCCCCTCTGATGAAGAGGGCATGCGACATTTGTTTTATCGGTTTTCTGAAGAAACGGTCTATTACCGCTATTTTCAGACCGTCAGCAGCATGCCACATGCCAAAATGCAGGAGTACGTTAATGTGGATTGGAATCAGGTCATGTCAATCGTCGGGCTGGTGGGTGAAGAGGGTAAAGGCCGTATCATCGCCGAAGCGCGCTATATAAAAATTCCGGGCAGCCCTTTTGCCGAGGTGGTTTTTGTCGTCGATGAGGATTATCAGCGCCATGGAATTGCCACCTATTTATACCGTTTGTTGATTCGTTTGGCCAAGGAACGCGGCGTACGGGGATTTGTCGCCGAAGTCCTATATTCCAATATTGGCGGCATTATGAAAGTATTTAAAAAAGGGAACTTGCCGATCAAAGCGCATCTGGAAGGCGGTGTCTATCATCTTGAAATCCCGTTTGACGGGGTCCGCCGGTCCTAGTCCAACTTTCCTTTTTCAATCGAAACAGCGGCGTCCGCTACCACTCGCCAACGCACCCGTACGATACCCAGCTTTAGATTCATCCTTAAGCGTTGATCGAATCCCACGGCTTGTGTATGAATAAAGAGCCCGTCAGCCTATGGGTGGCTGGAACTTGAAGTGCAGACCGGTATTGCACAATACGGTGTTGTCGGCGTGATGGACACCGGCAAACCGGGCAAAACACTGCTGATCCGCTCGGATGAGGCTGTTTTGCTTTTGGGTATTGAAACCTATTGTCAGGTGGCTTTGGACCTGCTGGGATAAAGGCAGTCCCTTGATTTCGGGCTGCGATTCTAACACTTTTGACTTCCTGCCGTGGAGCCCGCTGATATTGCACTCAAATGGCGGACGCCAGGTCTTAAATCAACTTGACTTTGGCGCTGGTTTGCTGGTATTGGTATCCGTTCGCATTAATATTTTCAATAATAACCAATAGATCCCGAATTTCCGATGGACAAATTGGCCAACATTCAAACGCATTATAAACCCCGTTTCTCATTCGGAGAACGGGGTTTTATGCTTCAGGAGTAGAACAGGCAGTTCATTAACTCGAAGCTGTTTCAAAAATAGCAGAAAAATAAAACAGGTTTGCCGGTTACCGGTTGAGCCCGTTAAGCCTGTTAAAAAAGGAAAATGTCTGATTTTAGTTTTTAACCGGCTAACGGGCAACGGGCTCAACCTGTATGATTTAGGCATTTTAACGTGGTTTGTATCAGAGCATTTACTCGTTATATGCGTTTTGAGACAGCTTCCCATTAAATAAGGAGGTTTGAGGATGAAGAACATTAAAAAAGCGATCCCAATCCTGGTCTTGTGTCTGGCCCTGGGGGTCTGGCTGGCCGGTTGCGCCAGCAGCGGCAAAGGAAAACCGGAAACCGTCAGCTGTGATGCCAAGATCCATTGGGACGTGGTCGAACAGGCCAAACTTACCAATTTTGGCTGCGTGCTGGACAAACACGGCGGGCAGGATTCACTGATTTTTACAGTCGACCTCATGAATCCGACCGACCAGCCATATCGTTACAGGGTCAACATCTTTTTGGAAGATATGGGCAAAGCAGCCGGACATTATGTCCCGCGCAAGGGCAAGCCGCCAATCGTCGAGCCCGGTAAATCCGCAACCGTTAAAATCCCTTTTATCGGAACGACCGAGCACTCCAAAAAAATCATGGTAAAAGTCACAACGATGAGCAGGTAGCAACTTGGTATCATATCAACTCATAGCCGAAATCAAGGAGGAAGTTTACGATGAAAAAGCTAGGATTTAAATGTGTCCTTGCGGGCATTTTACTATTAT
>JASFGH010000044.1:0-13456 GCA_050123865.1 Desulfobacterales bacterium
CAGTTCGGTGGGTCGCAAAGCAAAAACATATAATATTTGGGGCGAGTCGGTTCGTTTTGCATCCAAAATGGCAGATTCCGGATTGCCCGGTGGCATTCAGGTTTCGGAAACCACCTACCGCCGTCTGCGCGCCCATTACCTGTTTAAATTGCGCGGCCGCTATTATTTGCCCAACATCGGTGAAATATCAACTTATCTTCTGACAGGACGAATATGAACGACGAAGGTGTTATATCAGGAGGAAACGGACCGTCGCAGGCGGGATCGATGCCGAGACGCCTGCTTGCAACCATCGGAAAATGGACGATTGGCTTCTGGCAATGGCCGGTTCAATTTATCAGCGATACCGTGGCCGTCATCTGGCAAAGCTTTCGCCCGATCACCTGGCGACGGTCGATCCGCGCCGAGTTTTTGCGCCAGTGTTATCAGGTGGGCGCACAGGCATTGCCTTTTATTCTGGTTGCTGGATTTTTTGTGGGATTTGGCCTGGTCGCCCAGGCGTATCACTGGCTAGCTGTTTTCGGCAGCACCAATCTGTTCGGCGGATTTCTGTCGGCAATACTGGTGCGTGAAATTGCGCCGGTGCTGGTGGGCCTGATTGTGATCGGGCGCAGCGGCTCGACCCTGCTGGTCGAACTGGGTACCATGAAGACCGAGGGCCAGGTCCATATGCTGGATGCCCAGGGCGTCGATCCATTCCTGTATCTGGTGGTGCCGCGGGTGCTGGCATTCAGCATTTGTATGTTTTCGTTGACGACGGCTTTCGTGGCCGTAGCCCTGTTAGCGGGCTTTTTTTCAGGAGTGCTGATCGGCATCACCCAATTTTATTTTTTCGATTTTCTCAACCGCGCGATCGGCTCAATGGGTTGGCAAACATATGTATTGTTTAGCTTGAAGACCATTGCCATTGGCTTTGCAATTGCGCTGATATCATGCAGGACGGCGCTGTCGCTAACCGGCGTCTCGGCCAATGTACTGGATATCATGCCGCGGGGCTTTGCCCTATCGGCGTTGGCGGCGTTAATCATTTCGATTGCGTTGACAATTTTATTCTAGCAATGGGTAAATTGTAATGACAGCAACAGTTAAACGGCAGCGCGTGATTCTACAATTCGATGATACCGTTTTCACAGACACATCCGGGGCTGTCGCTCGGTCCCATGAAGTTAGCCTGAGTGCCTTCGCCGGCGATCTGATCTTGATCCGTCTGGCCCGTCTGGAGCAAACAATAGGCCTGGCAGATGCCTGCGCCGGAATCCTTAGGCCAAGCCGCGGCACCGTCCGTTTTCTGGGACGAAACTGGCCGGAGCTGCCGCCGGATCAGGCCAATGCGCTGCGGGGCCGTATCGGTCGTGTTTTCAAGACCGGGAATTGGGTTAGCCACTTATCGGTCATGGATAATATATTGCTTCTCCAGCGGCACCATACCCGCCGATCTGACCACCGGCTGTGCGACGAGGCCGGGGAGCTGTCACAGCAATTCGGTCTTCCGGGGCTCCCTGTAGGAATGCCCGGTGATTTGACAGCCGCGGACCTGCAACGCACCGCCTGTGTGAGGGCATTTCTGGGGCGACCCTTGCTGATTCTGCTGGAAGAACCCACAAGCGGCATTTTTCTTGAGGTGATATCCGCATTGATGGGTGCCATACGGGATGCGCGTGATCGCGGGGCCGCCGTCATCTGGTTGACACAAAAAGGTTTGATATGGAAAGATCAAACCCTGCCGGTAACCCGACGCTATCGATTAATTGCCGGGAGGTTGATGGAGGTGACACCGTGAAAGAGATGCTGCCGCAACCGAAATTTCGCTATACCAATGAAACAGTCGGTCTGTTTGTGCTGATCACCTTGATGCTTTTTGTCGCCGGATTGATTTATTCGGGTCAGGTGCGAAAGTGGTTTAATCCCGGTGAAACGCTCAAGGTGGTGTTGCCCGATGAAGGCCTTTTTGGTCTGGCCAAAGGATCGGAAGTCGAAATTTTGGGTACCAAAGCGGGGGAAGTCACGGATATTGTCATCAATCCCGACGAGAAGATACATGCGAATGTAAGAATCGATAGTGATATGGCGGTTTTTGTGCGCAGCGATTCAAGAGCATCCATCCGCAAGACATTCGGCATCGCCGGTGATGCCTATCTTGAAATCACCCGGGGCAGGGGTGCCCCGCTCGACTGGGAATTTGCCGTCATAAATGTCGAGTCGGATCGCAAGACATCCGACACCCTGGCTGAACTCATCGAAGAGCTGCGGGCCAAAGTTTTGCCGGTCATCGATGATGCTCATGAAGCGATTCTTGTCTTGACGGCAGTGGTAAAGGATTTGCAGGATGATGAAAAAGGCGTCCAGAAGTTGCTGGTGAATCTGAATTCCATTGCCGATAAGATCGACAGCGGCGAAGGAACGATCGGGCGTTTGCTGACCGAAGACAAGCTGGTTAGGGGTCTGGAAGCCCTCGTGGTCCGGCTGGAAACGATTTTCGACGATTTGGACAAAACCATACGAAATGTCGCAGCGTATTCAGCTGAATTCGATAATGAAACCGGCGATATCCCAGAAATTACGCGCAGCCTCAAAAAGACCATGGCGTCCATGCAAATCGTGATGAAAGACCTTAGCGAAGCAACCCCGCGGCTGCCGAAGATTGTCGAAAATGTCGGTGATACCGCGGATGCGGTTCCGGTCCTCGTTTTGCAACTGCAACAGGTGATGGTCGAACTGGAGCGTTTGATCCAGCAGCTGCAGTCTCACTGGCTGCTGGGGGGTGGCTCCCGCCGGCCGTCACAGACGGAAAGCCGAATATCGCCGCTGGAGGTCAGCCCATGATCATTTATCTTCGATCTTCTCGTGGACTGGGAATCATCAGCGTGCTGATGACAGTTGCCGTTTTGATGCTGAGCGGGTGTGGGTCTTCACCACCACCACAAAGAGACCCGACAATAGATTCAGAACTGGCGCGTTATAACCGCGCCGCACGACAAGCCTTTAGCAAGGGGCGCTTCCAGCAGGCCGCCGGTTTTTATCGCAGGTCGCTGGAGCGTGCCTATGTGCGTGATGATAGTGCCGCTATCCTGGATGCCCGTTACAATCTGGCTGTTTGTCTGCTGAACCTGCAGTCCTATGAAGAGGCTCTGGAAGTGGTCCGGAGGGCCAAAACCGAAATGGCCCTGGCGGATCATGGCACATCGTTTGATTTTCTGCTTCTGGAAGCCACCCTTCTTCACAGGCGTGGCAATCCAGATGCTGCCTGGGAAATAACCGATCAAATTCTGACCGACCCGGCACAAACTTCTTCTGTTATTCGAAGTAAAACGCATTTTTTGAGGGGCTTAATTGCCAGTGAACAGGATAATGTGAATCAGTTGCGCGCCTCAATAGCGGCTCTGGGACAACCGGACGAATTGCGGCTGCGGGCCAATCGCCAGGAGCTAGTGGGGCACTTAGCCATGGCCGAACAAGACTGGCCGGCTGCCATTGAAGCCTTTGACCGCACAACCCGCCTGCGCCGTGAAGCGCTAGATTATCGAAGTATGGTCAGGGCCCTGGTTTTGGCAGGCCAAGCCAGCGAGAAAGCGGGGCAAACCCGGGAGGCTGCGATCCGCTATCTTAGAGCCGGGCGAAGTGTTTTCTGGCAGGACCAGCTGGATGAAGCGCAGCGTTGGCTGAATCACGCTATACAGTTGGCCATCGCCGCCGATGAGGAAAACATCATTGAAGCGGCGCGCAATCATTTGCAGCAGATTGAGGTGCGCACGTCAACCTCTTCGAACGGCCTTGATCAACAGGGGGCTGCTCTAGAGTAAAATCCGCTTTGCCGGCCAGGTATTTTCACTCAACCCGCGAAACATCGCCTACCTCTCACATAAAACATTGATTATAAACTAATTCTTCATATATGATATTGCTATGCGCAATACAAGTTGATTATATTTTGCTTTAAAAACAGACCGCCATTTGAGGTATGTTGTTATGAATAAAGAAGCGATCAATAAATGGGTACTGCTGCTGTTGCTTTTTTTTATCTCGGCCCTTTTTCTGTCCATGATCCGCCAGTTTCTGATGGCCATTTTTATGGCCGGGATTTTTTCGGCCCTTTCTTCTCCCCTTTACCTTCGCTTTGATCGCTGGTTCGGCGGACGCCGTGCGCTGGCCTCATTGGCGACGCTTTTTCTGATCGTTTTTGTGATTATCATTCCGCTGGGCGCACTACTGGGAATTGTGACCGCACAGGCGATCAAGGTGGGCGAAGCCGTTAGACCATGGGTTTCACAGCAGCTCTCCAAGCCGGATGCGATTTCAGAAGCCCTCCAAGCCCTTCCCTTTTATGACCGCATCGAACCTTACCGCAATCTGATCCTGACAAAGGCCGGTGAATTGGTTGGCCATATCAGCGGCTTTTTAATCAACCGGCTGCGAAGCGTGACCGTCGGCACCGTCAACTTTATCTTTATGCTGTCCATCATGCTATATACCATGTTCTTTTTTTTCATGGACGGCGATAAGCTGATCAATAAAATTCTGTATTATTTGCCGCTGGAGGACCAGGATGAACGCCGTATGCTGGACAAATTCACTTCGGTCACCCGCGCCACGCTCAAAGGCACGGCGGTGATCGGCATTCTGCAGGGTGTATTGGCCGGTGCCGCCTTTGCCGTGGTCGGGATCGACAGCGCCGTATTCTGGGGCACGCTCATGGCGGTGCTATCCTTTATTCCGGGCATCGGCACTGCACTGGTGTGGGGACCGGCTGTCATTATGCTTGCCGCCACCGGACATTTGGCCAAAGCCATCGGGTTGGGCGTGTTCTGTGCGGCGGCGGTCGGCAGTATTGATAATCTGCTGCGCCCCATTTTGGTGGGTCGCGACACCCAGATGCATGAGCTGATGATTTTATTTGGAACCCTGGGTGGCATTCTCATGTTCGGCGTGGTGGGCATTATCATCGGCCCGATTATTGCGGCCCTGTTTGTGACGATATGGGATATTTATGGCGTGGCGTTTCAGGACGTGTTGCCATCTGTGGAGAATTCCGGGTCAGCCGGCAAAGCCAAGGAATCAGGAGCTGAAATCCTTCCTGACGACTTCGATTCCGAAGCAAGCCTTCCGCCGGATTGATGACCTTCGGCTTCAAATAGGTGTCAGGTGTCAGGATGCAGTGAAAAGAAATGTTCAGGTTTTGGGTGTCAGTTCAAGGGTTCCGAGGTTCAACGTTCAAAGGTTCAAAGGCTTAGATTAGGGTCAATGGCAAGGCGCAATTCGGTTCAAAAACGGAGCGTACACGTTAGTACACGAGTATTTTGGACCGAATTGGAACACTGTCAGTGGCCCTAAGATGGTGGTTAAAGCGATTTTTTAGATTCCGCAGATATGTTTGACCTCCTCGTTGTCGACAAGTTCTTCAACCGGTCCCTGATAGCAAATCCGGCCGTTGTCGATAATGTAGCCGTAATCGCTCAAGGATAGCGTAAATTTCACATTTTGTTCGGCCAGCAAAACCGTTAAACCGACTTCTTTTAACTTTTGGATGCGATCGCCCAGAGTTTTGACGAGCACCGGCGCCAGTCCCTCGGTGGGCTCATCCAGCAATAAAAACTGCGGATTGGTCATCAGGGCCCGTCCGATGGCCAGCATTTTTTGCTCTCCGCCGCTCAGCAGGCCACCCTTGCGGCTGTCCATTTTTTTCAAGGCTGGAAATAAACCGTAGACTTTTTGTTTGTCCCATTGTTCACCGGCAGCGCTTGGACGGGCGGCAATTTCCAGATTTTCGCCGACCGTCAAATCGGCAAATATACGGCGGTCATCAGGGACCCAGCCCATTCCCCTGCGCACGAGCTGATAGGCGGGTGTGCCGGTTACATCCGCATCATTAAAACGGATATGGCCCTGGGCAGGCGGGTTTAAGCCCATGATGCTTCTAAACGTGGTGGTCTTGCCGGCGCCGTTGCGACCCAGCAGGCAAACGACCTGCCCCGCCTTAACCCTTAAAGACACATCAAAAAGAATGTGGCTCAAGCCGTAGTAGGTGTGAACGCCTTCAACCTCGAGCATCATTCATCTCCCAAATAGGCTTGCTGGACATCTGCGTTTTGCCGTACGGTCTGTGGGGTGTCCTGAACAATTGTCATTCCCTGCTGCATGACCATGATGCTCTGCGCCACGCCAAAAACAACCTCCATATCATGCTCACAAAATAAAATGGTCAGCCCCTGCTCTTCAGCCAAGCGTTGAATCAAGGCCATGGTGGTTGTTGTTTCTTCCGGAGACATGCCGGCGGTGGGTTCATCTAAAATGAGCAACTCCGGCTCATTTCCCAGGGCGATGGCAATTTCCAGAATGCGTTTGTCACCATGGGATAGTGAACCGGCCAGGTCCATTTTTTTATCCAAAAGACCGACGCTTTCCAGAATACGATTGGTTTCTTCCACGGCCAGCTGAGCAGCGGGATGAAACAGCTTGTTACTGAGCTTTTGCTGGGAAAGAACCGAGACCTGCACATTGCGAAAGACAGACAGCCGCGGAAATATATTGGCGATCTGGAATGAGCGGGCAATTCCCTTACGGCAGATGAGATGGGGAGGCAATTTACTGATGTTTTCGTCAGCCAATAGAATCTTACCCTCGTCGGGCTGCAGTTGTCCGCAGATTAAATTAAATAGAGTAGTTTTGCCCGCTCCGTTGGGGCCGATCACCGCCACCAGCTGTCCTTTTTCGACAGTTAGATGCGCACCGTCTACGGCTTTGAAGTCATCAAATGCTTTATGTAAATTCTCCACGCGAAGCATTCAGTTACTCCATCTGATATTCACCGTTATATTTCGCCTGGGACCGAAAAAGCTGCCGGTAGTTCGTGCCCATTATACCTTCCGGTAAAAAGAAGATCAGTAAAATTAATATAACGCCCAGAATAAGCGTCCAGTATTCCGTGTAGGTGCCAACAAAGGTGCGCAGGGATACAATAATGGCAGCACCTAAGACGGGACCGGCAAATGTAAACCATCCGCCCAGCAGGCACATGATAAATATTTCCAGCGACAACGTCCAGAACAGCAGATCCGGGAATATGGACCCTTCCACGATGATGAACAGGACGCCGGCCACGCCGCCAAAGCATGTGGCGATGACGATGGTAATTAGCTGATGGCGACGGACATGGATGCCCACAGCCGCACAGCGCTCCGGATTGTCGCGAATGGCCTGCAGGGTGGACCCGAAGGGTGATTTTAAAATCAAATACATCAGCAGAAGGCATGTTGCCGTAGCCATAAAGACAAAGTAGTAAGAGCTTGTGGTCGACGCGATAAAATCGGGAATCGGTATCCCGTGAATTCCGTCATCGCCGCCGGTAAGGTCGTACCAGCGAAAAGCAACGGCCCAGATCAAAGATCCCAGAGAAATTTGTAGCATGCCGAAATACAGCCGGTTCAACCGGATACAGAACATGCCGATCAGCAACCCGGCCAGGGCTGCCGCCAGGGGCCCTGCGATGAACGCAATCCACCACGGCAGGGAAGTTTTGGCCAATAAAAGCCCGGCGGTATAAGCGCCGACGCCGTAAAAGACCCCGTGGTGAAATTGAAAAAGCATCCCATGGCCGACACATAAATTTAAGCTCATGGCCAGCAGCGCAGTTACTAAAATGACAGCCAAAATATAGATGTAGAATCGGGGCAGGAAAGATGGCGCCACCAGCAGGGCCAAAAACAAAACGAGACTGACGCCAAACGATTTTTGCCGGATCAACTCACCAAACAACGCCAATTCCTTTCTACCATACTGATTTAAGCATGCCGGTAGGCTTCAGGGTTAGAATAATCACCACCGCCAGATATGGGAAAATGATCGCGAATTGCGGCCATAGCAGTACCCCAAAGGATTGGGTGACACCAAATATCAGCGATCCGACCAGGGCACCCCACATATTCCCCAACCCGCCGATGGTAACAATTAAGAAGGCCTCGATAATGATGTTGTGATCCATGCCAATCGTTACGCTAATAGTCGGTGAAACCAGGGCGCCACCCAGACCGGCAAGTAGGCACCCAAGTACAAAAGCAAAAGCAAACACCCAGCTGACATTAATGCCGATGGCGCCGACCATCTCCATATCAACGGCGGCGGCCCGGGCAATTTTGCCTATTTTGGTCTTGGTGGAAAACAACCACAGCCCGACAGCCACCAGCGGTCCGATGATTAACAAAAACAGATTGTATTTAGGGAACGGTGACCCGAAAACCGATACGGAGCCCTGCAGAACCGGGGGAGGCATGATAGACCGATAATCGGCGCCCCAGACGATTTTGGTCAGGTCGCCTAGAATGAGCATCAACGCAAAGGTGAACAACAGCAGCATCAGGTGCTCGCGTTCGTAAAGATGGCGGAACAACGATCGCTCGGCGATTAGGCTTATGAGTGCAACCACCAGAGGCGCGAAAATCAAGGCCAGCCAAAAGCCGAGTGAGCCTCCGCCAAACAGGGTCGAAATGCTATAAGCAGCGAATGCGCCGATCATATAAAGGGAGCCGTGGGCCACATTGGGCACTCGCAGCACACCCAGCACAAAACTCAGGCCCGAAGTCACAATGAATAAAATCATAGCACGGCTGAGACCCACCAGAAAGGTGCTGCTCAAGGCTGCAATGGTTATCTCCGTTCCGCTTCCCATACCCCAATTTCCTTAAATCAATTTGATCCAGAGGTGTTCGTGTAGTTAAGTTGAAAAAAAGTGCCAGATTCAGGCGGGAATAATGGAATATGGTCGGAAGATCAATAAAGTGCTTTATTGATGCTTTTGCCTTATTCTATCATTCCAGAGCTCCAATATTTAATTATTCCAAGTCAAGAGAGCAAGCACGCGGCTGCCTGAACCGGAGCGATCCCGCCTGGTGGCACATTGCATGGATTCCGCCAGGCAGGACCGGTCCTCTTAAATAAGGTTTGCAAGGATTTAATCTGCGCTTGGTTTACTGGCCGCGCGCCTTCATAATTTCTTCGCATGACGGCATTACTTCCGCTCCCCGCAGCGTTAAGATATCGGTGGAAATGGCAACCCCCAGCTCGGGGGATAATTTGGTGACGCCAAAATTCATCGGCAAAATTGCTTGATGGTCGCAGGCCCGCATTTCAATCCTGCCCGCCGGACTCTGGATCTGAAGACCTTCGAGGGCATCGATGAATTTTTCGGTATCTAGAGAGCCGGCTTTTCTAAAAGCTTCGGCAATAAAATGAGCGGTGATATAAGCCTGAAAAGCCGGAAAACCGGGCGGATTGCCATAAGCAGCTTTATAGGCACTGACAAAGCTCCGGTTAGCCGAAATATCCGGATGATAAAAGTTATAGTCGATGGTACCCATAACACCTTCGGGCGCATTCATTCCAAGCGGCTTTAAGACGGCATGATCGGTGGCGCTGTGAATGTAAATCCCCATCTTGTCGGCCATGCCGGTGGCCTTGATGGTTTTCATTATATTGACCATGCTGGCACCTCCGGTGGCAAAAATAACCGCATCCGGTTTGGCGGCCATGATCGATGTGACGTAGGGAATCAGATCGGGTTCACCGACCTTCCACCAGGATTTGCCGATGACCTGCACCTCCGGTTTGCGCGCTTTGAGGTTTCTCCAGGCGGCATCGGCAATCGCATGCCCGTATTCATAGTCGTCTCCGGCAATCCAGTAGGTGATATAGGGTTTGGTGGCCAGGGCCACCCCGCCGGATTTGCCGGCCATGGCTGTATTTTCGCCGGCTGAGAACACATAGCGATGGCCTTTTTTGCCGGTAATGTTTTCGCTTTTAGAGATCCAGGCGATAAACGGTACCTTCTCTTTCTTGGCCACGGCTTGGGATATAGCCAGTGCTGCTCCGCTGTTGATCGTGCCGACCAGAATATCCACATCTTCACGTAAGACCAGTTCTTTGGCAAAGTTCAGTGCCAGGTCCACCTTAAATTTTGAATCACGCGTCGTGAACTCAATTTTCTTGCCCAGAACGCCCTGTTGGTTAATATCTTTTAATGCCAGCTTGAATCCGTTGAGGGCATCTTTACCAAAAAAGGCAGCAGGGCCGCTGTAGCAATCGATGACCCCGACTTTGATGTTCTTTGCCTGAGCATCTGCCGGCATCATAGAAAAAGAAATGGCAAAAATGCCCGCCAGCAATAACCAAATGATGATAAACATATTTTTTTTCATCATGACTCTCCTTTCACTTTTGGGTTGGACGTTAAGATGGGTGCCCCTCATGTATTTTGCTAGATGATTTTATGTTTTTGGCGGGTGGAACTGAATGTGGTTCATTTTTTATTTTGATATTCTTTCCTATATAGGTTACACAATGAAGTCAAGACTTATTCAAAATGAAGAACTCTGCCAAAGCCAAATACAAAAACCCATAGGAGGCTTGGTGAAATTCAATTCTCTTAACGAGGCGCATATCAGAACCCTGCAGACCATGGTTGCGCCGGATCGCTTTTCCACCGGCGAGTCGGTTCTTGACCTGCACGCCAAGGATCAGTCGCAGCATGCCCCCAGCCGGCCTGAAGCGGTCATCTGGCCTGTGGATCGTCATGAGGTGGCGACCCTATTAAGATATGCCAATGACCACCGCATCCCGATAACCGGCTGGGGCTCCGGCTCCAGCCTCGAAGGCAATCCGATCCCCATCCATAAAGGTCTTGTGCTGGATTTTTCACAGATGAACCGTATTTTGGATATTCGCGCCGAAGATTTTCAGGCCGATGTGGAGCCTGGTGTTATCTATCAGTACCTGAATGAAAAACTGCGGCACACGGGATTGTTTTTCCCACCCGATCCCGGGGCCCAGGCCACCGTTGGTGGCATGATTGCCAACAATGCCAGCGGAACCCGCACCGTCTATTATGGCTCCACCAAGAATTATGTGTTGCGGCTGGAAGTGGTTTTAGCGAGCGGCGAGATCATCGAGCTGGGCACCCGCGCGGCCAAAACATCTTCAGGCTATGATTTGGTCCATCTGATGGTGGGATCCGAAGGCACGTTGGGTGTTGTGACCGCTGCCACCCTGCGCCTGGTGGGTTTTCCGGTTGAATACTCGGCCGCAATTGCCACCTTTCCCTCCGTGGAAGCATCCAGCAAAGCGGTTTTTGAGATCATCCGATCGGGCCTCAACCCGGCCGCACTGGAGCTGCTGGGTCCCGAATGTATTGACCTGATGAATCGCGAGGAGCAGCTGGGCCTGAATGTCTCGCCCACCCTTTTTGTTGAATTTCACAGTTCGTCTGCCAGCCATCTGGCCGAAGTATTGGAAATGGGCCACGAGATCTGCAACGACCAGGGGTGTACGGAATTTAGATCCGGTCTGGGCAAAGCCGAGCGGGATCACATCTTCAAAGCGCGGCACGCGCTTGGAGAGATGATTATTCGCACCCACCCGGATTGCGGCACCCTGGTGGTTGACGTGGCTGTTCCCAATACAGCTTACCCGGAGATAATCGCCACCATTGGTGAAGAAATGAAGCGCACCGGCATCATGGGGTATACCTTCGGCCATGCCGGTGACGGCAACGTGCACTTTAATATTCCCGGCAAAAAACGAGACCAGAGGCAATGGGCCCAAATTGACCAGCTGGTCCAGCGCCTGGTGTCTAAAGCACTTGATTTGGGCGGGACTGCCACCGGGGAGCACGGTGTGGGCCTGGGGAAGAAAAAGTACATGCCCGCCGAGCACGGTAAAAGCCTGGAGTGGATGAAGCAGATTAAAATGCTGTTTGATCCCAACGGCATTTTGAATCCGGGTAAAATATTTCCCTAACATATATAGCGCTCCCCTAATGCATTCAGATCCCGTCTTAGACGGGACTGATAATTCATTCCGACAAGATCAACGGTTGGGCAGAAGAACTCCCCGACCTCCCGAATATCAATATTAAGTATAGAGGAAGATGATGTTTCCTGATTTTAGCTTGTCGTCCCGATACACGCAGACATACCCCGGCGTGGCTTTCGGGCTGACGCTGATCAGCGGGTGCCGCAACCATGAAAACCCAGCAGGGTTTGATCAGCACAAGCGCAAACTGTTGCGCAAGATGAGAAAGCGGCAGACCCTGGCGGAAATTACCAGCCGGATTGAGACCTATGCCGTTTTTTTTCAAAGCTTCGGATTTGATTGCCCGTTGACCAAGCATCTCAAGCGTACCGTTCACAGCGGTTTTCCGCGCTACGATCTGGTTGTGGATGCCCATTTTATGGCTGAAATGTGTGCCGGTATTCTGGTGGCCGTCACCGATTATGAGCGTTTCAACGGCAGCCTGACTCTGGATGTTGCAGATGAGGGTGAGGTCTGTGCCGGAATGGGCGGACGGGAGTTTGTCTGTAAAGCCGATGAGATTGTGCTGCGGGACGAAACCGAAATCGTATGTGTCCTTTGCCAGGGCGCCGATGAAAAAACCCGCGTGCGCCAAGATACGACCCAGGTCCTTTTTTATGCTTATGCGGTTCCGGGCATTGAAAGCCAGCACTTAACAGACGGCTTGACCATTGCGGCTGAAACCATGGCGGAATTCGGTGGAGGTAAGATTGAAGGGATAGAAGTCTACTCATCGGTCAGGCACAAAAAAATTGACCACTGACATTTTCATGACCTTCTTTTCACCACAAAGGCACGAAGTTCACGCAGGATAAAAAAATTAATTACCGTTGTTTAGGATTTTAGCCGCTCTTCGAACTTCTCCAATGCTTCCCGTAACAATTGGCGAATGAATACTTCTTTTTCCCGGGGGATAAGCTTCTGATAGGTGGCGTGGCCTGGATGGACGGCAGAGAGCCCCGGCGGATTCGCTTTGCAGTCGTCGCGCAGCTGCCGGTGGTTCTGGACCAGGTCGATGATGCTGTGTTTTTGACAGGGATGTGCGGCGAGCCAATCCAGACGACACATCATCTCAAATCGCATGTGGTCTGCTAAAAACAGATGGATGTCGACGACCTGCATCTGTTGTTCGGTCGGCAGATAGTTAAATTTGGTGGCCGGCCCCAGACCCAGGACGCCCATGATCATTTCATAATAGGCCACTGAGCTGTCTTCCCCGGGCTGTGCCAGAAAAAAGAGGGTTTTATCCGATAAATCCGACAGGCGGGTTTTCGCGTCGTAGACCTCTTCAAAGCGTTTCTGCCAGGGGCCGAAGGCGCGTTGTTCAACTGCTTTGGTTCGATAATCATGCAGGTCGACGATTTTTGACATGAATGCTACGTTCGCCTATAGGTTGGTGAAAATTGGTTCTGGCGTACAGTCGATCCAATCGATTCGCATGAAGTATAGAGAAGTGAAAATGTCGTGTCAATCATAGTTAGTCGGATTTGAGTTGCGCGAATGGCCGGTTTTATTTTTTTAGCAGCTGTTCGAGAACGTTTTGCACGCCTTTCTGCAGTGATTTTTGAAGCGCCTGTTCGGCCAGACTGTTTGAGGCCTGCTGCACGGAACCTTTGTCGAT
>JASFGH010000045.1:0-13401 GCA_050123865.1 Desulfobacterales bacterium
TCCTGCTGGGCAAGTTACCGGGTGAAATCGATCATATGCTCAGCGGTGCCAAGTTGATTCCCAAAGCCCCACGGCAGGTGGTAGTGGACATCCCGGCGGAATTATTGCGCCGCCGGCCCGATATTCAGCTGGCTGAATACCAAATTGCCACCCAGACCCCCTTGATCGGTGTCTCCAAAGCCGATCTGTTCCCGACCTTCGAACTGTTCGGCTCATTTGGCTTGCTCACCAGCAGCTCCAGAAATACAGAATCCGGTGGCCTTGATGGCAGCAGTTTCAGTGACCTGTTTGAATCCGACAGTTTTGAATTCTTCGGTGGCCCATCCTTTCGCTGGAACCTTCTGAACTACGGCCGCATCAATAACCAGGTGCGGGTAGAAGACGCCCTTTTACAGCAATTGATTGTCAACTATGAAGACACCGTCATCAGAGCCCAGCAGGAAGTTGAAGATTCGATGATCGGTTTCCTGCGAAAACAGCAGGAGGCCGGATTTTTGAATGACAGTGTCAAAGCCTCCCAGCGGTCGGTGGACCTTTCAATGCTACAATACAGAGAAGGTCTGGTGGATTACCAGCGCGTGCTGGATTCCCAGCGTTTTCTAACCGACCAGCAGGATGTGTGGACGGCCACCCGCGGGGATGTCATTTTGAATTTGATTGCCATGTACAAAGCCATGGGCGGTGGCTGGCAAATCCGTGAAGGTCAGAAGTTCGTGTCTAAAGACAATATCGAAGTAATGCAGCAGCGCACCAACTGGGGAGACCTGCTCGAACCGGAAGCAGTGGCAACGCCGGCTTCAGCAAAGGAGCGCCAACAGTGGCGCTGGCCGGATTGGTAAATATTTGAAAAAGATCTTTTTTAGACTGGATATGATTACAAAAAATGCAAGCATATTGATCAATCTTTCCCTTTAACGGTCTAAACATTTTTGAATTTTCTTGTAGGCGCTCAAAAAATGCTTATTTTCCTGACATTTCTTTGCAGCATATCACTGCCTTTCGTCATTTTTTAAAGATAATTAAACAAACCGTATTTTTATTTATTATCCAAAAAATACATCTACGACCTGAGATGAACCGACAATCATCTCCCCAAGAAAGGAGCGTTGCGATGAAACAGGTGATCTTTATTACGCTTCTCCTGATTTTTGCGATCGGATTTGCCGGCTCAGTTTCGGCCCAGGACCCGATTGTCTATCCGGCCAAGGGCCAGAGCAAGGATCAAATGGAAAGAGATAAATTCGAATGTTACACCTGGGCCAGGGACCAAACCGGTTTTGATCCCATGAAAACACCTACCACAACATCAGCGCCGCCTCCCAAAGAGAAAGAAGTATGGGGTGCCGGTAAAACAGGCATAGCCGGCGGGGCTACCGGGGCAATTGTCGGCGGCATTGCCGGCGGTAAAAAAGGTGCCGGCAGAGGTGCACTCATTGGTGGCGCCGGCGGAGCCTTGCTTGGGGGCATGCGACGGTCTAGTCAGCGCAATCGCGAAGACCAGAGACGCCAGCAATGGGAACGGGAACAGACCGATAATTATGCGCGCGGTCGCAACGAATACAACCGCGCTTTCGGAGCATGCATGGAAGGACGAGGGTATTCGGTTAAATAATACCATAAGAAAGAAGTCAGAAGGCAGAATTTGCAACCGCGCTCTGAGCGTAAAGAGCCTGTTTTTTAGAAGGAGCCAAACATGAAAAAATTGATAAAATCCACTGTAATCGCAGCCTTCGTATTTTATGTCGCCATTCCGGCAATGGCCGGGGATTTTGACGGTTCCAAAGAGCTGATCTGTTCGATTATGGATATTGTTGAATGTCAACCCGGCGGTAAATGCCAGGAAGTCACCGCTGAAGAAGTCGGTATTCCTCACTTTTTTAAGATCGATTTTAAGAGCAAAAAAATCAGTGCTACCCGAGCGGATGGCAGCAAAAGAAGCACCGATATTGAGAATTTCGAGAAGGTCGATAGCAAAGTTATCATCCAGGGCGCCGAAGACGGGATCGAAGATGTGAGGGATGGTGTCGGATGGAGTGTGGCTATCGCTGAAGATTCGGGTAAAATGGTCCTGACAGCATCCGGAGATGACGTGGGATTCGTGGTATTCGGTGCCTGTACGATCCCGTAAATCACGGTTAGGCATAAATCATCCGGACATTCAAAACAGTTTAAGGGTCTTTTTTTGTCCAACCTGTTGAAACCCTGTCACATGTCTGCTAAGCATAGTATAAGACCTTTTAAAAACTAAGAATTTTTCAATAACAACTTATGGGAAAAAACTGATGACCCGGGAATTTGATCCTAAAAAGAGCTACTTGGCAGTTAAAGCCCATGAAAAAATGATTGCCTACGTGGGTTTTAAAGTCGAAAACGGACAGAGTGATCCCGATCAGGAGGGTGTGATCAAAATATCTACGTTTCAGCGACCTTACGGCGGTGGCTATTATACCCTGACATTTATCGTGGATACAAACGATGATAAAAACCTAAAAAAGACTTTAAAAGCGCGTTTTGACAATCTTAATGAGGCTTCTTTGAAGCCCTTTCTGGGAAAGGAGATGCAAAAAATCGTTAAGGTCTCTTTAGATACCCTGGAAAGAATTCCGGAATGGTATGTCGAAGAAGTCAATGTGCACTTGAGCCAAATGGATGAACGCCAAAATGTTTTGATTGAAGAAAAATTGATACCGGCGCTGGCATCCAGCCTGTCTTTTACGTTTGATCCCGTGCAGTGGTGGCCGGCCGATAAACCGGTCAGAGAACCCGAAGAAAAGTCATTTATAGAACAGCTTTCGTTGAAGGCGTTGTTTAAGAGGTGGTTTAGAGGACAATAGATTCCGAGCATAAGACATTTTTTATGTATAAAATATATTTCTCTTAAAATCGCCATATTGTAAAGGAGCACTGGAGTTGTTGGATTTTGGAATTTAGATTTTAGATTTTGGATTCTAAACTTAGGTGCCGGCTTCATGATATACACCATGCTTTCATTTTCAATCCCCGATCCAAAATCCAAATTCTAAAATCAGAAAGGGAGGTCTTATGGCTCTTAAAGTCACTTCAGACGAAACACGTCCCGGCATTTTCACCGTATCTCCGATTGGTTCCCTTGATGGGAATACTTACCAGATTTTAGAGTCAACCGTCGATGCGGTCTTAAAAGAAGTGCCGGATGTGATCATCTTCGATCTGGAATTTTTGGATTACATTAACAGCATGGGTGTCCGGGTTTTATTAAAAACAAAAAAGGAGCTTGAAAAGAATAACGGCAAGATCATGTTTGCCCATTTGCAGCCGCAAATCAGAAAGGTTTTTGATATTTTAAGCGCCCTGCCAACCCTTAAGGTTTTTACCAGCATTGAGGAGTTGGATCGGTATTTGGATACGATGCAGAAGGCTGCCCGCTAGAACGGGTTTATAAGCACTTATCTCTTAACCGTGAGCTTTGTGGGTCGTCATCAAAACATTCTCACGTACTAAGAGTACGCTGCGATATTTTTCTTCCTCCCGCCTCGCTCACGGCCAAGATCTAATCGCTTATAAACCCGTTCAACTATTAATAAAGCACCCGCTGGGATAAAAGTCGGTAAAAGGGAGAAAAATACAAGACAAATATTCTTAAATGGTTTTACATCCAATAATTCGGTATCCATTTCGCAGCATCGGCTAGGATAGCGAGAAAATCTACTTCAGACATATAAGCAATGCAACTGGCGAGAGAAGACATACCAGACCCCTGTGAGCTGAGTTTTGATAAACCGGTGGAGGACACGCTACTGATACTGCTGAAGGGCAGCTGGACCATCGATCAACAGCTGCCGTCTGCAAAAGAAGTGGGTGGACAGGTAGAGTCGGAGGCTGCGATTAAAAAAATTGCTTTTGACACCCGCCAGATGTCGGATTGGGACAGCGGTTTGCTGTCGTTTCTCACCAAAATCATCACTGAAAGTTCAGCTAAAAATATCACCGTCAACCAGGAGGGTCTATCCGAGGGTATCCAAAAATTGCTCAAGCTGGCCTTTGCGGTTCCGGAGAGAAAAGGCGCACGTAAAACGGCTGTGCGGGAGCCTTTGCTGGAGCGTATCGGCGCATCCACCATCGCCACCGCCCAGGCCTCCATCGATACGATCAGCTTCATCGGTGAAACTTTCCTTGCTTTATTGAAGCTATTCGCCGGCAAGGCTCGTTATCAGCGTTCGGATCTGATATTGACGATACAGCAATGCGGCGTCCAGGCGCTCCCCATCGTCTCGCTGATCAGCGTTCTGGTCGGTTTGATCCTGGCGTTCATCGGCGCCGTGCAATTGATGATGTTCGGCGCCCAGATTTTCGTGGCGGATCTGGTGGGCATCGCCATGGTGCGGGTTATGGGCGCTGTCATGGTGGGTGTCATTATGGCCGGCCGCACCGGGGCGGCCTTTGCCGCTCAGATCGGAACCATGCAGGTGAACGAAGAAATTGATGCCCTCCAGACCCTGGGGATTTCTCCGATGGAATTTCTGGTGTTGCCCCGCATGTTGGCCTTAATTCTGATGATGCCGCTTTTAGTTGTTTATGCAGATCTAATGGGCATCCTGGGCGGATTCATCGTCGGGGTCGGCATGCTCGATATTACCGTCACCCAGTACATCAATCAAACGATCAATGCACTTAACCTCTACCATTTTTTTATCGGGCTGATTCATGCCGTTGTTTTCGGGGTCCTGATCGCACTGGCCGGATGTCTGCGGGGGATTCAATGCGGTCGCAGTGCCTCTGCGGTCGGGCAGGCAACCACATCGGCTGTGGTCACCAGCATCGTGGCCATCGTTGTGGCCACTGCAATTATAACCGTGGTGTGTAATCTGCTGGGCATTTAGTTTTTAGTGTTTTGTATTTCGTGTTTGGTGTTTCGTGTATTAAGGTTTCAGTGTTCAGGTGTCAGGATCTCAGAGGACAGAAGTCAGACGACAGAAGACAGATGACGATCTTTAGCTGACATTCATCATGTTTTGTCCTCTGTTATCTGTTCTCTGTCATCTGATATTTGAACTCTAAAACCTTCTGATAAAAAGTAATTATGACGGAAAAAGTAGAAAATAAGGGGCCCCAAATCGTTGTCGATGATTTAACGATGGCCTATGGAAGCTTTGTGGTCCAGCAGGATCTAACATTTACGGTTAATCGGGGTGATGTATTTATTATCATGGGGGGCAGCGGCTGCGGCAAGAGCACCCTGATGCGACATATGGTGGGGTTGAAGTCACCGGCCAAGGGCAGGGTATTTTACGGCGACATCAGTTTTTGGGATACTGGATCAGATGAGCGCGATCAAATTATGCAAAATATTGGCATCCTGTACCAGAGCGGCGCGCTATGGAGCTCGATGACCCTGGCTGAAAATATTATCCTGCCATTGGGTGAATATACCGATTTGAGTCCCAAACAGATGCACGAGATTGCATCCCTCAAGCTGGCCCTGGTGGGCCTGGCAGGATTTGAGGATTACTACCCGTCGGAAATCAGCGGCGGGATGCGCAAACGCGCCGGTCTCGCCAGAGCCATGGCGTTGGATCCGGACATCCTTTTTTTTGACGAGCCCTCGGCCGGATTGGACCCCATCAGCGCCAATTTGTTGGATGAATTGATTCTTGAGCTGCGGGAAAGCCTGGGTGCCACCATCATCGTCGTCACCCATGAGCTGGCCAGCATATTTGCCATCGGTAACAATTCTGTATATCTTGATCCAAATAAGAAAACCATGACCGCAGCCGGAGATCCAAAAAAATTGCTAGAGGAAACCAAGGATCCCGAGCTGCGTCGGTTTTTAACGCGGGGAAAGGGCTAAAGATTGCGGATTGCAGATTGTAGATTGGAATTGAAAATCAAACATTTCGTGTATTCAAAATCCAAAATCTGAAATCCAAAATATTGGTACTCCAGTAAAGGTATTTATTATGAGCAAACCGGCAAATAAAACATTGATTGGAGCCTTTGTTGTGGGGGCGGTGGTGCTGTTTGTAGCTGCTATTGTCCTCTTTGGTTCCGGCAGGTTTTTTCGGCAAACTGAAACCTACTTTACTTATTTCGATGGCTCGCTAAAAGGACTGAATGTCGGATCGGCGGTGGTCTTCAGAGGAGTGCAGGTCGGCCAGGTAACCGATATTATCGTGGGTTTTGAAGCCGCTAAGCTTGATATCTTAATTCCGGTCATCTTCGAACTCGATTTGGAAAGATTCAAAGATATCGGCCCTGCCAGGGTTAAAAGCGATCAAGAAATGTACGAGGCCCTGGTCGCAAGAGGCTTGAGGGCCCAGCTGCAAATGCAGAGTCTGGTCACCGGTCAACTGGTGATTAATCTCGATTTTCTGCCAAACACACCGGCCCGACTCAGAGGCATTGATAAGTTTGCAGGCAAGATAGCGTTCAAATCCATGATGGAAATTCCTTCGATTCCAACGCCGCTGCAACGACTTGAAAAATCGATTGAAAATATTTCATTTGAAGAAGTGGTGGATGATGTCCGGCGGGCGATGGACGGTATTGCCAAACTGGCCACTTCCCCCGAGCTGCATGCCAGTATCGGCGAATTTAAAGAAACACTTAACGCAGTTAAAAAATTAGCCCATGACGTGGACAGCAAGGTCGAGCCTCTGGCGACCCGTCTCGATCAGACGCTGGTCGATGTCAGGGCCGGCATCGGCGACGCCCGCAAACTGATGGCAACCGACATAAAAGACGCATTAAAATCGGCCACAACAGCCATGGATAATGCCAATAAAAGCCTTGCCAGCATTAAAGGTTTAACAGAAGAAGGCACTCAGCTGCGTCACGAAATTTCTGATACGCTAAGGGAAATCGCGGCGGCTTCTCGCTCAGTGCGCGTTTTGGCCGATTTCATCGAACAACACCCGGATGCAGTCCTGCGCGGACGGGCTACCGGAACGGGAGGAAACTGATGCTTTTTAACAATTATAGATTTACAACCGTAGCTTTGTTGGCCCTTGCTCTGGTTTTAAACGGCTGCCTGGGGGGCCCCAGCCCGACGCCTGCCACCCGGTTTTATGTCCTCAACTCCATCTACAGCGAAGAAAACGTCAACCGACCGGAGCCTATAATGGAGTTAGGTGAAAATGTTAGCCTCGGGATCGGCCCGATAAGGCTGTCACAGGTGTTGGACCGACCTCAAATTATCCTCCGCACCAGTCAAAATGAAATCCAGGTCGCCGATCTGGACCGCTGGGCAGCGCCGCTGAAAGAAAATATCACCAATGTGCTGACGGACAATTTAACCACCTTGCTTTCCACCGGATCCATTCTTAAGTTTCCCTGGAAGACGACCCTCCCCATTGAATACCAGATCGTTTTAGAAATTACGCGTTTTGACGGTATGCCGGGGGGCAATGTGGACTTGAGAGCGCGCTGGGGCATTTTGGGTGAAAACGGCCGCAAAGTGTACGCCAAAGCAAAAACAGCCTTAACCGAGCCTATCGGCGGGGATACCATCACCGAAATGGTTTCCGCCCAAAGCCGTCTGGTGGCCAGGCTCAGCCTTGAAATTGCTGAAGAAATTAAGCAGCTTGAAGAAACAGGGGCCCGGCAGTAGGTTCATGTTCTTAGATTTTGGATTTTCGATTTTTGGATTTTAACCCGCTCGGAGCTAGTCGAATCATTTTCGGAATTTCAATTTAAGATTTGACATTTTGGATGAAACAGTTGAAGATTTGATAAATGCGCTGGGGAATTACGCCTGAGGCTGGTAAGCCGAAAGCTGACTTCCTCAGGGTAAAAAATTTGGATTGCGAACTTTTGAGGAAAAAATGAAAAGAACTGCATTGTTGATTTTTATGTTTGTTCTGTTGGCTGCATGCACCAGCGGCAAAACGGAATTTTTCCCGTCCCAGGGGTATTCGGCTGATGCGGCGGAAGTGACGGTTATCCGCGAAAGACGAATGTTTGGCATGGGTTTTTCAATGAAAGTCCTTTTGGATGATGAAGTGATTGCGCGCTTAAAAACCGGCCAATATGTGACATTTTATGTCAATCCCGGTATTCATACGATCGGTATACCGGATTCAAGCATCACCGTAGCACTGGAACGCGCCCGCAAGCATTATTTTGCCATATTAACGGATTCATCGCAATTCGGATTTGAGATCGAACGCATCAATGAGCGCAAGGCGACGTCCTGGATGGCTAATGCGAGGTCAATTAACTAGTACCTATCTCAAAAATGCATCTAACGCCCAATGGCTTTGTTGTGAGCCTCCTTAAAATGCTCACATACTATCTTGAGAATTAAAAAAGCGGGGCTTTTATGGCCTAAAAGCCCCGCTTGTTGTTTATACCGCTTGTCATATTAAAATTCCGAAAGAAAGGATGGCGGCATAAGTGTTGTAGCAAAAAAGCGTTCCGCAATCCGAACGTTTTTTTGACAAACACTAAATATAGGCTTCAAAGAGGTGTTCGCTATACGAACCTAAGCTACCGTCTTGGTGCTTATGTTTCAAGCACAGCTATAAACATCTAGAATTTAAATACCACAAGAACAGCGGTAAAAAACTGGGTTTCAGAACCTTCATCCACCACCGGACTGTCATCATCGGCATCACCCACAAGCTGTTTGATTTGAAACAGACCTCTCAGGTCCCAGTTTTGCGCAAAACCCCAGTTGACACCCAGGTCCAGACCGACATCTTTCATCCCGCCATCGGCATCGTAGCGGTCCAGCCCGCTGCGGGCGGCATCCCGGCGGTCGATACCAAAATAGGTACTCATGTAATCATCGCTGGCATAGGTGGCGAAGCCACCGACGGTCAGCGTCCATTCAGGATTAATGATCCAGTTGTAGCCGCCTTTGAGTGTACCGTAAGACCCGTCATGGGCATCGCCCATATCGGCCAGATATTCTAAAAACAGATACCAGCCTTGCCACTCGATCCCGCCGAAAAGACCGAGCTCATTGGCATCACTGACATCTTTCAGCCGATCGACCCGGTTGTTGTCCACATCGTCCCGTTCTGCTCGATAATTGTAAACCGGCCCCAGGCGCCAGAAATCACTGGGAATCAGGTTTGCCCGCAGATTCAGCCCCAGCAGTTTAACATACATACCGTTGTCAAATTTGGCCGAACCGGTCGGTACCGGGACTAGTTCGTAATCATCAGAGCCCTCGTAATCGGGCGCTATACCGATACCACCACCAATGGAATAATCAGCAGCCTGAGCTACGGGAATCACCAGCAATACCGCCAGTACAACACCCGACAGCCCCACAAACAGTCTTTGATTCTTCATTTGATTCTCCTCTCCTTTACTTCTAATACTTCTGAATTGCTAATATATCTATGCTAATTTTAACATAGTGGGAACCATTATTATTAAGGAATGATTTGGCAACTTATATTATTTCTTTCGATAAATCAAGCATGGAAAGTCAAACAAATATAATCCTAACTGATAAAAATTGGGAAATCAGCTCAAGCATCTGTATGTGTAACCTAGGAGGCAAGCAGAGTCTGAGTTTCAGCTTTTGGGATCGGCTCCTTTAAGCTCTAGCCCCAAAATAGTGATATCATCCTGCGGTTTGGTATGGTCACCAAAATTCAATAAAGATTTGATGGATTGTTCGATTATGTCGTTTATGGATTTACGCTGCATGGCCTGCAACGTTTCACAAAGGCGCTCGGTGCCGTAAAATTCGCCTTCAGATTTCTGGTATTCAACGATGCCGTCGGTGTAGACAAAAAGCTTGTCACCGGGATTAAGTTGCAGATACCCCTCTTCGAATCGTTCCGTCTGCCCGCTGAGCAGATGAAAATCGCCCATGCCGATCGCCGGGCCACCCTTGGACAATAGTTCCAGTTGACCGGCATTGCGCACCAAAATAGAGTGGGGGTGGCCGGCATTGCTGTATCTCAGATCACCGGTCTTTGTGTTGATAATCATGTAGGTGATGGTAAAAAAATTATTAAAGCGCTCAAAAGGGAACTCGTCATCCAGCTCCGTCAGCACTTCGGCTGGCGTTCTGATATGCACAGTGGTTGCTGCTCTATCATAGCTTGACTTGAGAAGATGACCGGAATTTGGCTGTAAAAATTGAGCAACCGAAACCGTGATCATCGCCGCCTGAACCCCGTGACCGCTGACATCCAGCATGTACAGCGCCCAGTGGTCATCATCCAGCTGAAACATATTGAAAATGTCCCCGCCGGTATGCTCGCAGGGCTTAAATTTCCAGGCAATCGATAAGTTGGCGGTTGAATCGATTTTATGGGGCAAGAGGCTTTTTTGAATCTGGGCCGCTGCCGCAAGATCGGCATCTAGCCGTTTTTGTTTGTCCATGAGCTCCTGATTCAGCTGCTTGAGCTTCTGTTCGGAGGCAGAATACTTTAAGACCAGTTCCTGCAGGAGCTGATTATTGATCCCGGTGTCTTTCAAAGAAGCCCAGGATTCTAATGCTTGCTTGATCAATGGCCCATTTTGAGGATTCTTGAGATCTAATTGTGCGATTTGATCTTTTAAAAGATCGTCAAATTTCATTTTATGCCAACCGTTTCCGCAACTTGTCGAAATCAAATGCGTAATCGTCACTGATAAGGCCGTCTATGCCCACGTCTGTTAAGTTTATCAACTGCTCGAACACGTAACGTATGACTTGCCGGTCATTTATGATGCTGCCGTGCTGAGGGGCTATTATCGAGAAAGGAATTTCTGAAATCTGCTCAAGTGCGTATTTCAACGCTTTGGCAGACGGCATAACACTTCTATGAAAATTCAGGATATCATTGATCGGGCAGATGGTCCTTTTCACCGGGCAATTTGAAAGATGAAAGCAGCCTATACACTCCGGTCGTAAATTTAAAAACAGTTCCCATTGAAGTCCCAGACTTCCGAAAAGGTCGCTGCTAAAAAGGATTCCGGTTTGCGGATCGAATGTTACAAAGCTTCCACCGGAGTGAGAGTACGGCGTCTTGATAAATTGCAGGGTGCGGCCGGAAGAAAATTCATATTGGAAATTAATCCGACTGATCGGCAGCAACCGGTTCGATACCGAATAGTGGCGAATAAACATCAAATTTGCCGAATCGGAAACAATTTTTAAATCATCTCTTTTGATGATATCTTCAAAATTGGGAATACTGCCGCATAGATCTGGATCGTAGTGCTGGTAGAGAAGACCGTTGATCTGATTGGGGGCAATTCCAGTTTGCAGAATTTTCATCATCACCGTAGCGAAATCCGGGCGGCTGCCACCATCAATGACCACGGCTTCATCATTATCAACAATCAGATAGGGATTGCAGTGCAAACCGGCCTGCTCATCGTAATAACCAACCCAATAAACACCTTCGGCGATTTCCACCGAGCGCTCCAGGTCGATGTCATCCTTTTCAGGTTTTACCATCGATATTGATCCCTTCGCCTGAAATAGGTGTATGGCTGAGCCCAGGAATAAATGAGCTCCTGGCACACCAGCACTTAAAGTTTAAATTTCAGTATTCAAAAGCAATTTGTCAAGGTTGCCGCTACCCAACATCCGACCTATACCGATTTTCATTATAATGTTCCGAAAAATGGATGGCGGCATAAGTGTTGTAGCAAAAAAACGTCCTGCAATCGGAACGTTTTTTTGACAACGACTATAAAATGTTCGCGGGGCTTCTGAAAACAGAAGCCCCGCGGAATGACCTAAATATAATCGATGTGAGATTTAAGAAACCGAGCCGCCTGCCCTGCCTGATTCAGGCCAGAACCTGTTTAAAAAGTACGCCCCGCCAATGGCACCTGACAGCAGATTTGCGTATCCAAACTACTCGGCAATCAATTTGTTGCGACTCTCGACGTATGCATCACGAACCGCCACATACGGGTCTAGGACGGCCTCTTTGAGGGCATCGATATCCTCAATATCAAAGGACAGCTCGTTAAATTTATCATATGCCGTAATGGCTACTCTTGTCCGCCAGCTGTATCCGCCGAATCTTTTGTAGCGCAACCAGCTGACCGGATCCAGGAAAAAAGAGTCTACAAACCGTGCGCTGTCGCGCAAACTGGATGGGCCGAAAATGGGGTACATAATGAAAAACCCGTTGCCCGCACCCCAGACGGCGAGCGTCTGACCTAAATCCTCGGGGCTGGGCGGCAAACTCTCGTAATAGGAGGCCGGCGTCTGAATGCCGGCGAAACCGACGGTGGAGTTCAGTAAGAAAGTGGCAAATTCTTCCATGGCTTTGGTGCCTTTGGCCTGCAGAAGACAGTTGACGAAACGGATGGGAAAGCGCAGATTGTAAAAGAAATTTTTGACAGACAGGCGGATTTCTTCCGGCATAACGACATTATAGCCTTTTGCCAGGGGCCTTATAATCACCTCATACATGGCATCATTGAAATAGAAAAATTCACGGTTGAGCTGGTAGAGCGGATCGTTTATTTGCACAACGTCATCTTCATACTCGTCATCATACTCGTCATCATACTCGTCATCTTCGTCGGCGTCTTCGTCAGCGTCCTCAGCGGTTTCGTCGGCTTTTTCTTCGCTCTGCTGGGCCAGCAGATAGGTGTCCGGCTCGCGGTCCATCGCAAATGAGGAATTAAAAGCTCCAACGATCAGAAAAGATATCAGAATGACGGCAGCGGCCAATAGTTTCTTCACCTATTTTGCTCCTTTCATCTGCAACCGGTTAAACGGTACTGTCTTTATTTCAAACTGGGGTGACAGTGACTGCGATGACAGATTCAACCGGTCGGCTAGGCCTTTGTTTTTTCGCGCAGGGTTTGCAGCAGGTCCTCTGGTTTTTTATTCGACAGGATCTGACGGAACTGTCCGCGATAATTTTTGACCATGCTAACGCCCTCTATGACGACATCATAAACCCGCCACTCACCACTTTTATCAGTCAACCGGTAGAACAGGGGGACTCTCGTGCCGTCTGCTGTGATAATGTAGCTTTCGACTTCCGCCCGTCCTTTCTTTAGCTCGGTTTCTTTTCCGAATTCAATTTTTTCGCTGGTATAGGCCAGAATACGATCAGCGTAGATGTCCTGCAGAAGCTTTTCAAAAAGACTCACAAATTCCTTTTGCTGATCTGGTGAGAATTTTTTCCATTCCCGCCCAAGTGTGCGACGTGACAGCTCCTGCCAATCAAAAATCCCATCTATGATGGTGCTGATCTCATTTATCTTGGCGTCTCGATCCAGACTTTTGAATTCCGGTGTTTGCATTTTGGTCAGCATCTTGTTGATCTGCGCTTCAACTGTGTCTTTTGCACCACCAGCCAAAACTTGCACTGGCAGGGCTAACAGAACTACCAGCGATATGATGCGCAACGCGATATATCTCTTTTTCATCTGTTTTTCCTCTCTCGCAGGCGATGTTGTTTCGCCGGCAGTTATACTTCCATAACCTTAGCCGGCCGGTTT
>JASFGH010000046.1:0-13186 GCA_050123865.1 Desulfobacterales bacterium
CGGCAAATCCGTTACACGTTTGACGGCTTCTACGATGAGCGGCCCGATGGTGATATTCGGCACGAAGTGGCCGTCCATCACGTCGGCATGAATCCAGTCAGCGCCGGCCGCCTCAACCGCTTTGATTTCTTCACCCAGTTTAGAAAAATCTGCTGACAGAATCGATGGCGCAATCAGTTTCATCTTTTTCTCTCCCCAATCTCTGTTGTTCGCATTCGGATTTTTCCTGTTTACACCTGCCTTCCGGGTTCTGGCCGCTCGCTGCTGGCAACTGGCATTTTTCATACAAGTCGCAAACTGCTAGCAGCAAGAAGCCAGGAACAGTTGAACCCTAATATGCGTGAAACCGCTGGGTTTTGATCAGTTCGTCATTCTCATACAAGAAGACAGTGGCCTCCCGATCGGTGGGAATTAGCAACCAAATTTCTTCACCGGCTTTAACGAAATCATCAAAAAGATCGTTTGTAAAACCGGACGTATTGAGGCTGACGCGAATGTGACGATTTAAAAATCCGCTTTTCAGTCGATAGCTGAAAAGATTTCCAGTAGCCAGCCCGGTGGAATGGCCTGCTCTTTGCGTTTTTGTTTCGCGATTAACCAGCAGGCGCACGGTGCTGCCGGTGACAACGCGCTGACCGGATACGGGTTCCTGCTCGACAATGGTATTGTGCGGTTTATCGCGTTGATCGGCTGATTTGAGCTCACCGATAACCAGGTTATGGCGTTCGATCGATTGCAATGCGTCCTCAAGCGTTAAGCCGGCCAGATCCGGCATTTTGAAGGCCGTCGGACGCCGCCCTAAACTCACCAAAAGGTCGACACAGGATCCGCGAGATACCACCGTACCCGATGCAGGGACCTGGGCCAGGACGAGGTCTTTTTCCATTTGCCGGTAGTTGGTGCGCGAAAGTTCGCCCCGGCACATGTCATTTTCATCCAGAATAATATTGGCCTGCTGAATCGAGAGTCCGCGTAAATGCGGCATCGTAAAGGTTTTGGGGCCTTTGGACAGTATAATTCTGACGTCCCGGCCTTTTTTAATTTCTGAACCGGGTTGCGGATCCTGAAAAACAACATGATTTTTGGGTATATCGCCTGTGTATTCTGATCCTTTTACCTTTGTATTGAGTTCCAGTCTGGTCAGCATTTCAAGGGCGTAAACGACATCCTTGCCTTCCAGATGCGGCACAATAACCGTATCTTCGCTTTTAATGATCCACGTTAGGGTCAGATAGGCGCTGATGCCGGCAACCATGACAAATGCGAATCCCAGACCGGCTATTTTGGCTAATTTGACAATCACTTTTTTCTTTTCAACCGTGCTAAAAAAAATCCATCCATGTGCTCGATAAATGCAAGCGTTGTAAATCCGGTAACGGGATTGATATTCGATCGAATGGTAGCTGGAAGTTTTCCTAAATCATTATCTATAACAAAATCCGGTTGATTTTTCAAAAAATTATGGATGACAGCTTCATTTTCTTCGGGCTCCATGCTGCAGACGGCATACACCAGAATGCCATCGGGTTTAACCCGATCGGCCAGGGTTGTCAGAATTCGTTTTTGGGCCTCAGACTGGTGCTTCAAACGTGCGGCCGATGTGTTCCATTTAATGTCCGGATTGCGACGCATTACGCCCAAACCGGTGCAGGGGGCGTCCACTAGAATTCGGTCATACCGGTCGGATGGGGATTTGACCGGATAACGATCCAGATCTTCTCTGACGGTCCTGACAATGGAAACACCCAGACGCTGCATTTCAGCTTTAAGCAGACAGAGTCTTTCAGGGTTCTTATCCAAAGCCGTAATTGTACCCTGGTTTTGCATCAGTTGGGCCATGTGGCCGGTCTTGCCCCCAAGACCGGCACAGGCATCCAATACACACTCGCCGGGCTTTGGATTTAGCAGCAAAGACACCAGTTGGGCGGCCTCATCTTGAACCTGAAACCAGCCCTTTTTGAAAGCCGCCAGATGTTGTATGGATTGTTTGGGGTTGCGGATGCACATCCCGTCCGGCGCAAAAGGTGTCGGCGCTAAATGTTCGACCTGATTTTCAAGGGAGCGCCTCAGAAGCGCCCGATTGGTCTTGAGCGTGTGGGTTCGAAGCGTAATGGGCGGGATGGTGTTTATCGATTTGGACAGGGTGATAAGGGTTTCTGCAGACAGGCGGTTGAGCCATCGTCTGGCGAGCCATTCCGGGATCGATTGGGCTGTCGTTAAATACGCCAGCGGAGCTTTTTGGAAGGTTGAAAAGGGCACTTTGGAATAATTAACAGCGGCCTTGCGCAGAAGCGCATTGACGAAACCTGCGGCTCGTGCGCTTTGGGTCTTTTTGGTTAATTCGACGGCCGTATTGACAGCCGCTGAAACCGGTATGCGGTCCAGAAAGATAATCTGAAATAATCCCAGTCGCAGAATATTCAAAACAGGGCGATGGATCCGACCAAGGGGAGAATTGGAAAAATGAGCGAGAACATGATCCAGGCGGCCGCGCCACCTTAAAACACCGTATACCATGGCATTCAGCAACGAACGGTCCCGCCTTGAGAGATCATCTTCCCCGTGGGGGAGCTCCAGCAGAACGCGGTCCAGGGTTTTCCCCTCCTGATCCACTCTGTTGAGTACACTCAAGGCGATCTGTCGGGCATCGACCATCAGTTCATACCATTTATGCTGCTGGTAAAAGAAGCGCACACATCGATCATCACCCTTTTTAAGTGATATATAAGTGCGTCACCACTTGAATGGTTCTTTACATTAAGCGTGATCCGGGCGGCAGTTGATATCCTCTTAGAAAATCAGCGATGGCCAGGCATTTTCCAGAGGGGCCCTGAATCACTAGAATCGATAATGCCCCTTTCCCGGTGGCCACCACCAGTTCGTCGGGAAAACTTTTAATGATTGTCCCGGCGGGTGCCGCTTCCGGTTCATCTAGCGGGGCGGCCTTTAGTATCTTCAAGCGATTTTGGTGGTGAAACGTAAATGCTCCGGGCCAGGGCGTCATCCCCCGTATGAAAGGTTCTAATTCCTTTGCTGGCTTTTGCCAGTCGATGCGGCCGTCTTGCTTTTTCAAAAGGGGCGCATAAGTTGCGCTGTCGTGGTCCTGCCGTGTGGGCTCCAGCGTGTGGTCGGCCAGCTGCTGCAAGGTTTGCAGCAGCGTGTCGGCGCCGAGCATTGCCAGACGGTCGTGTAGAGTGGCTGCGGTATCAGCGGGCGAAATCGGTTCCGATCGGGATATGAGCATATCACCTGTATCCATGCCTGCATCCATAAACATTGTCGTCACACCGGTTTGTGTCTCGCCATTGATGATGGCCCATTGAATGGGCGCCGGGCCGCGGTATTTTGGCAGCAGAGAAGCGTGGACATTGATGGCGCCTATTTTGGGTATCTGCAGAATTTTTTCGGAAAGAAGGTGGCCGTATGCGATGACGATGATTAAGTCGGGCTGAGTCCGCCGGAGTGCTTCTGTAAATTCGGCGGTATTGGGACTTGCCGGTTGTAGCAGACTTAAATTCAGATCCAACGCTTTTTGTTTAACCGGTGTGGTAACTAATTTGCGGCCGCGTCCTTTGGGCCGGTCGGGCTGTGTGACGATCCGTATCAGATGGTAACCTTCTTGGTGCAGTGCTTGAAGAGACGGCACGGCGAAATCGGGCGTGCCCATGAAGATAATGGAGAATTTACGTTTCACTTGGACCGCAGTTTCTTTTTTACCCGGCGCGTGTACATCTGTCTTTTCAAAGCGCTAATGTGGTCAATAAATAATTTGCCTTTTAAATGGTCAATTTCGTGCTGTAAGACGATGGCCAGCATGCCTTCAGCTTCCAATTTTAACGGGCGGCCCTCGCGGTCAACGCCTTCAACCAAAATGGAAGCATACCGTTTCACGTCCGCACGGAACTCGGGAACACTCAGGCAGCCTTCGTTTTCAGATAGAATCTCGCCTTCCTGTTCGATGATGCGCGGGTTGATCAGGACCTGTAAAGCGCCTCCATCTTCAGAAGGTGAGACATCGTAAATCAGCACGCTGCGGTCCCAGCCGACCTGGATAGCCGCCAGCCCTATGCCTGGGGCCGCATACATGGTCTCGGACATCTGATCGATCATTTTTTGGACGTCCCCATCGATGTTGTCCAATTCACGGGTGGGATTGCGCAATACATTATCCGGATATGTCAGAATTTTAAGTTTGGACATAATAGTGATTTAACTGAATCTTGGATACGGATGAAAGCTCTGCCGGGTATCCAGTAAAGGATGCCAGCGAGTTTTTTTCATTATCTCATAAAGATGAGCGTTTTTTCAACCCGTTTGCGATTTGATGGCTTTTTTCTCGTATGAAACCTGCCAGATATTGACGCTGGTCATAAAAGCTGAAACCAGGCCAACGATAATGACTGGAAACATCTGCAGCGCATGATTGGCCAGTGTATATCCAGCGGCAGCATCCGATGGAATTCCAAACAAGGCCATGGCAAAGACGCCGCCAGCCTCCCATAGCCCCCAGAATCCAGGAACCGATGGCAGGGCGATAAAAAGGCAAATGATGACCATGACAGCAAACATTTCTACATAGGACAAAACCACCCCGGGGCTCCCAAGACTAAAAACATAATACGATAGGGCGGCTGTGACCCACACCAGAAGTGAGTAAATGGCACACAACAGTATTTTCCGGGGATACTTTACTAACGTAAAGCCCAAGGCAATATTGTCAATAAATCGATTAAACGGTTGACATACTTTTGCGCGAATCTTTCTTTGGGTCGATTCAGTGACAAAAAAGACCAGGCCCGGCAGAGCCAGAATCACCCGTTGAATGCTGCGGCGGATTGCCGCAATGCTGACGGCAATCATTGCAGCAATCAACAAAATGCCCATCAGGATTATTCGGCTGAAAACAACCTCGAGGGTGGCACGATTGAGCTGCAAGTCGCCAAATATGATCTTCGCATCCGGATTGATGTCGATGGCCGTCAGGGTGATCACCGCGAAGATTACCAGAGTAGCGACGTCAAATACACGTTCTGCAGCCACGGTCGCAATGCCGGTGGCGAAGGGCACTTTTTCTTTTTTTTGCAGAATGACAGGTCGCGCAAATTCTCCCAGTCGTCCGGGCAGAATGCAGTTGATCATAAAACCGATCATCATGGGATTAAAGGCACGCCAGATGCCAATTTTATGGCTCGACGCCAAAATAAATTGCCAGCGCAGCGCCCGAATAAAAAAGCTGACCAGCACCAGGAACACCGCCGGAATCATCCAAAGGTAGTTTATGGATGCAAGATATATGAGGAGATCTTCAAATGGAATGTTACGGAATGCAAAATATAGCGCTGCTGCTGAAAGCCCAATGCCGGCAGCTGCAGAGAGAATAAGATGATTTTTCATAGAAGAGACATGGTTCGCTGACGCGCGCGGCTGCAGAATCGGTCAGCATTTATTTTTCATATGCTGCCAGAATTTTTCGGGCTGCTTTGATGTCCTGATGAATTTGGCTTTTAAGTTCATCGATGCCACTAAATTTTTTTTCATTCCGTATGCGTTCAATAAAATTGACGCGTATCTTTTGGTCATAAATATTTTCGTTAAAATCTAATATGTGGACTTCAACGGTAAATTCATTGTCGTTAAAGGTGGGACTGTAGCCGATGTTGGCCACACCCCCGTATCGGCGCTGCCGGTACTCAACCGTAACGGCGTATATTCCGGTTTTAGGACACAGCTCATCTTGCAGGTTAATATTGGCAGTGGGAATACCCAGTAATTTGTTGCCGCGGTCGCGCCCTTTGACCACCAGCCCTCTGATTTGATAATGACGACCGAGCATTTTGCGGGCCGATTCAATTTCACCGGCCATCACCAGTTTTCTGACGCGCGTGCTGCTAATGCGATGTGGTATATTGCGGGCTGCCTTGATCCATTCGGCTACAATAACTTCATATCCCATCTGGGCGGCATAGGATTTTAAAACCGCTAGATTGCCTTCTCGGTTTTTGCCAAAAGTATAGTCTTCGCCGACAATAATGGCCTTCATGCCGATCTTTTTGATTAACAGGTCTTTGATAAATTCTTCAGCTGAGAGGGCGGCGAATTTTTTGGTAAAGGGCACACAGATGAGCACATCGATCCCGGAGCGCCCGATAAGCTCTCTTTTTTGCTCATACAGGGTGATCAGAGGCGGGTGGTTGTTTTGCTTTAGAACCCGCATGGGGTGGGGTTCAAACGTCATGGCGATGGAGGTCCCGTGAATCGCTTCGGCTTTTTCGATGACCTCATGAAATAAAGCCTGATGGCCGATGTGAACCCCATCGAAATTTCCGATGGTGATGACCGCATTGACAAACGGTTGCTGAATGTTTTCGAGACGATCAAATAGCTTCATTTAGCTTCATTTTACACGGTTGCGGTTTTGCTCTGAACGTTGGATGATTACGCGAAATTACAGCCTTGACATGCATAGTAAAAAAAGATATTTAAAGCAACCCCTGAGCACCTTTTCGCGAAAGGGGCAATACGGTGCGTGCCGAAGTGGCGGAACTGGTAGACGCGCTAGGTTCAGGGTCTAGTCCGGGTATCCGGGTGGGAGTTCGAGTCTCCCCTTCGGCACCACAATGATAAACACCCAAAGCGCAAGTTCAATATTGCGCTTTTTTTCGTTGCGGTCGCAAGGCTTTGGGATCAAACATCCGGCGAGCGGCCCTACGACCGGCCTGCCCATCGTCCGCGGTCATCTATCTAACACTGTGGACGCCATCCCAGAACGCACCATATTGGCATAGCTGACATTTCCTAATGTAATCCACTTTATGAATCGATCCTTTTGGTCGGTTTCAATGACGTTCATACCGACACGCATCACACACGATTCGGGTGTCTGGAATGGTTTAGCGTCGGATTTTGACGCTGTTAATGATCACCGGTTCCACCGGCCTGTCATTGGGTCCGGTTTGAACGGATCCGATTTTTTGGACGACATCGATCCCTTTTATAACCTTTCCGAAAACGGCATGCCGATCGTCCAAGTGCGGTGTAGGGGCCAGGGTAATGAAAAATTGGCTGCCATTGGTATTGGGGCCGGCGTTGGCCATCGAAAGAACACCTTCGCCGGTATGCCGCAACCCGGCATCAAATTCATCCGCAAATTGATAACCGGGCCCGCCCATGCCGTTTCCCTGGGGACAGCCGCCTTGAATTACGAAACCATCGATCACCCGGTGAAAGGTCAGTCCATCGTAAAAATTGCTTTCACGATCCGTTTCCTGGCGGCCCTCAGCCAGGTTAATGAAGTTCCAGACGGTTTGCGGGCATTCCTTGGCGTAAAGCTCCACCTCGAAATTACCCAGGCTGGTTTCAAATATCGCAATCGGTCGATCAATATCTTCTTGGTAGTCAATTATTTTGCCCATCATTTATTCCTTTGTTAGGGTTGCATAAAGTTGATTGTTGTTAACTGAATGCCCGTCACAAAAAGTGTTGCACCCTTTCGGTTCATCTCGGCAAGTTGCGGTGTTGTTATTTTATGATCCCCACCACGTTATTTTCAACCTGTGCGGTAATTCTGACCGAAAGGATCTGATTGCTCAGAGAATCATCCGTATCAATCAAAACCGTCAGATAATTGGATGAGATGCCTTTTAAAAATCCGGTAGCGGCATGCCGGGTGGCTTCAACCAGTATCGGTATCTTGCAGCCGATGAAGTGTTGATTGAAGCGCATTCGCTTCATATTTCCTATTCGGCGCATGTGTTCACATCTTGTCTTAATCACATCTGAAGGTACCCTGTCGGCATAACCAGCGGCCGGAGTGCCGGGTCTGGCGGAAAACGGAAAGACATGCAGGTAGCTAACAGGCAGGCTGCGAATGCATTCATAGGTGTTGTTGAATGCCGTGTCGGTTTCCCCGGGGAAGCCCACCAGGATGTCAACGCCGATGGCCGCATCCGGAATGCGGTCGTGAATGCGATAAACAAGCTGCTTGAAAGCATCAGCTGTATATGGACGCCTCATTTTTTTTAAGATTTGGTCGTCGCCGCTTTGCAGCGGGATGTGAAAGTGATGGCACAAGCGCCGTGATTGTGCCATTTGCTCGATGAGATTTTCGGTGATTTCGAGGGGCTCAATGGAGCTGAGTCGCAGGCGCTGCACATCTGTTGACTGTACAATGTGAGCGAGTAATTCGGTGAGGCTGGTCCTGGGCGTTAAATCGCGCCCGTAATGGCCCAGGTGAATGCCGCTGAGCACGATTTCAAGATATCCGGCCGCTGTCATGGCCCGGACTCCTGCGATCACATCGTTGGGCGGCAGACTGCGGCTGGGACCCCTGGCCCGGGGCACGATACAATAGGTGCAGGCCGCATTGCAACCGTCCTGTATTTTTAAGACCGGACGGGTCCGGCTGGCGGACTTTGCCTCAGGTGCCGGTTTGCGCAGCTGTGATTGGCCGACATCGTTGCAGATCGTGATGGGCCCACTGGCGGTTTGCACCTGATCGGCAGAGATGAGTTCGACCAGCCGATGTTTGTCCGCATTTCCGATGACATACTGGACACCGCCGATTTTTGCCAGAGCGTTCGGTTCAGTCTGAGCGTAGCAACCGGTAACAACGATGCGGGCATCGGGATTGCTGCGGATGGCCTGACGCACGGCCTGACGCGATTGCATGGCGGCTTTTTGAGTGACGGTGCAGGTGTTGATGACGACCATCTCCGAGGGTTCGCCTTTCGTGGCCGGTTTCCATGCGCTCGCGAGCAGTTCTTTTGCAATCTGACCTGATTCGGACTGATTGACTTTACAGCCGAGGGTGTTGATTTTAAACGTTGGCATTTTATATGCCCGGTGGTTAATACCTGAATCTTGCATGAAAATTAACGCGAAGTTTAGAATGCCTTTTCACCGCTTATCGCATTAATTTTCACCCGTAGGGCGAGCCGGAGACTTCCATCTGCTGCGTTATTCAGGGCGAAGCATAGATCACTATAGCTTTGCCCTGAAGTGCCTTGCACATGAAAGTCTCCGACTCGTGCAAAAATCAGGTAATGTTTCATTAAAGGCGAAGAATGCGGCACTCCACAAGGCCCTATAACCTATTGCTATTTACATGAGCTGTCAATACGTGCACTCGTCCAAAATGCCACTGGTTGCCGGCAACCGCCTGTTTCTGATATCACAGCTAAAAATTCAATTGGTCATATTTATTTCACATTGCAGAGCCAAGCAGATAACGGACTCGGTACGGCATAAAATTCAGACGCCAATTTATTGATTTTCGATCGATTATCCCCTATGATCGTAGAGGAAAGATGTCCCTAATTTACTGAATTCAGGGGCAGGATGAGGACGACTGCCAAACACCTACATCAAGATCAGAAGTCATTTAGCACCGCGTGTGATGCATTCACGAGGATGGACACCTAAGGGATAGGGAATGCTCAACAAATTCGCATACCGCACCACGGGGCTGGCGATCAAAACGATTACCAACCTTTCAAAAGCACAGATTTCCTATCATGGAGAGAACAATATCCTTGCCGGGTCCAATATTTTTGTCATCAATCATTTCACGCGTCTTGAAACTTTCCTGATGCCCTATGTGATATTTCGCCTGACCAAAATTCCGGTCTGGTCGCTGGCTTCTTACGAGTTGTTTAAAGGCGCCTTTGGCGTCTATCTGGAAAAAGTGGGTGCGGTTTCCACTAAAAATGCAGATCGGGATCGTTTGATTGTTAAAACCCTTCTGACCGGAGAGGCCAACTGGATCATATTTCCGGAAGGTCGCATGGTCAAAAATAAAAAAATAATCGAAAAAGGGCGCTTTATGATTTCAGCGGCCGGCGGCAAACATCCGCCGCACACGGGTGCTGCTACATTGGCACTGAGGACCGAATTCTACCGCCAGCGCCTGAAAAGATTGCAGGCCAAAAATTCCGATGAGGTCGCGCATCTGGCGGAGCGGTTCCAAATTCAGGATCTGGAACCGGTTATCAATGGTAATACCCATATCATTCCGGTCAACCTGACCTATTATCCGATTCGGGCCCGCGAAAACATCCTCAGCAGCCTGGCCGTGCGCCTGGTGGAAGATCTGCCCGAGCGCCTGATCGAAGAACTGATGACCGAGGGATCCATGCTGCTTTCCGGGGTGGATATTGATATTCGCTTTGGAGAACCCATCCAGATACTCGAGTGCCTTCAATGTTCACCGATCGATATGGATATTTCCGCGCAAAGACGAATCAATTTTGATGATGCCATTCCTTCGCGGACCCGTATGCGCATTGAAGCCCTGCGGCTAATGGAAAAGTACATGGCCGCCATTTACAATTTAACCACCGTCAATCACGACCATATGTTTGCATCCATGCTGCGCGCGATGCGGTCCAAAAAAATTGATGAACAGGATCTTCGCAGACGCGTGTTTCTGGCCTGCACCCGCATCCCGCAGAAAACCGATATCCATTTGCACCGCAGTTTCGATGACGATCAGATGCATTTGCTGACAGACGATCGCTACCACAAGTTTCAGGATTTTTTGACAGTGGCGCTTGATACCGGCATCGTCTCCCGTCGGGGCAAATGGCTTATCAAGGATGCCTCAAAATTTTCATCCGCTTATGATTTTCATCGTGCCCGAATTGATAACCCCATTGATGTAATGGCCAATGCCGTTGAGCCCATTAAGCCGTTACAGCGTATCGTCAACCGCATTGCTGTGCAACCACAGTTTTGGATTCGCCGCAAAGTTGCCCGTTACCTGATGGATGAAAACGTAGTGGAATTTGAAAAAGACTACGCCACGTTTAAAATCGAAGGGGAAACAAAACCGATGTCGGTGGGCATGCCCTTTCTGATCAAAGGCCGATCTCGGAAGCTGGGCGTCATGCTTTCCCATGGTTATATGGCAGCACCCCTTGAAGTTAAGGAACTGGCCGAGTATCTGGGCCGCCTGGGGTTTTGGGTCTACGTGCCGCGGTTAAAGGGCCATGGCACGTCTCCGGAAGATCTGGCGATGCGCTCATATCTGGACTGGCGATCTTCGGTTGATCGCGGATACGCCATTATCAGCAATATCTGCGAGCATGTGGTGGCGGGTGGTTTTTCGACCGGAGCAGCACTGGCGCTGGATCTTGCCGATCGCGTTGATAACGTAATCGGTGTCTTCGCCGTTGCTGCCCCTATGCGTCTCAGGGATTTTTCAGCCCGTTTTGCGCCGGCCGTGGACATGTGGAATCGTCTCATGCAGAAAGCCCACCAGCATGCCGCTAAAAGGGAATTTGTTGAAAACAAACCTGAAAATGCCCATATCAACTATATTCGCAACCCGATTTCAGGGGTAGTGGAAATTGATCGACTCATGGATGATTTAGAGCCGAGATTAGCAAGTATTATGGTGCCGACCTTGGTTGTCCAGTCCAGTGGTGATCCCGTCGTTGAGCCCAAAGGATCCCGCAAGATCTTTGAATTGATCGGATCTTCTGAAAAAGAATATGTGCTGTTTAATTTTCAGCGGCACGGCATCTTACTGGGTAATGGTGCTCAAAAAGTCCATGAATCAATTGGTAATTTTATAAAAAGATTATAATATATTATAAAAAAATATATAAAGTTTTACATTTATTTTGTTTACGGTTATTTCAATCTCCACATCACAACCCTCCACCCCTTTTTCCAAGGCATGCAAACACCTGAAGCGCTGCAACACCTGTGACTGGGAAGTTGCCGAGTGCTGTGCGCGCCAACAATTGTGCTCCCGCATCTCAGGGTTGATATCGTTTGAATCCGGTAAATCAGCAGGCAGCATTATTTCTTTATATCTATTTAACTATTTATAATTACTTGTAATATTGAAATTTTCGGGATTCGAAATGACTGGAAATTTTGACTTAACCGCTTATTTATATTACAATAATGAACATAATCAGCCTGCAATATATAGCATGTGTATGGGATTGAATTTTGTCTTAAGGATCGGTTAATTTTATGAAAAAAGGACTTTTGCTTATTGGCGTCTTATTTCTAGTGGCCTGCTTTAAAACGATTACAGCTGTGAAAGTTGCAGAAAAACCCATGGTTCAGGGTTGTGCCCACATTGCAACTCTTGCGGAAAACACTGATCCCGGAAGAATTTTAGACAATTATCGCTCTACAGAGCATCAGGATGAGATACTAAAACGGGCAGCGAACTTAGGCGCCACACATGTTGTTTGGCTGTATGAGTACCGGGTGGGCTCAGCTGCCGATGCCTATCGTTGCGACCATTGACCGGGTGGACAGGCGAGCCGGTAAACGCAAAATGCGTTTGCATTGCGAAAGAAAACCCTTAATACTGAATTGAAAATATTGCATATGGCTAAAAGAAAGATGTATAACACCACTTTGGATGCTGATTTAATCAAAGAAATCAGGATCCTGGCCGCTCAACTCGAAAAACGCCAAAATGATCTTCTCGAAGAAGCCATCCAGGACCTTCTTGAAAAGTACAAATTCAAACAACCGGCAAATTAATCGTCATAAATACTTGATTTTTATTATCTCATGGTGCTATGAGACGCCTTGGGGTGATTTGATGAATTCAAATCCTGAAAAAAGAGATCATACACGCTTTGATTATCAGGCACCGATTGTTCTCGAGGACGCCAAATTTGGTGTGTTGCAAGGAGCTCGAATGTTCAATTACAGCGACTTCGGGCTTTATTTTGAAACCGATCACTTTTTAGCTCCCGGCACCGATATTTTTGTGGGTATTCCCAATTCACCCTACGCCTCCGACCCGGATGTTTACGAACGCTATCATGCCGTCATCAAATGGCGCAGGCCATTGAAGAAATCGTCTTTTTATTACGGTTATGGCATTCGATTTCTGGAAACCGACCCGCTGGACAGGAAGCCAATCGAAAGAGGCATTGAATCCCGCAAAAATCCTCGTAAACCCTGTTCGCTATACGTTAAGTACGCAGTGGGTCGTAAGATCTACCCCGGTGAAGTTAAAAATATCAGTCTGGGCGGTCTTTTCCTTAAAACCAATGAAAAAGACGGCCTGGAAATTGGCACGGCGCTTCAACTGGCCATTCCTATTCAGAAAAAAGGCAATATTATTAAACGCTACGCCAGAGTCATCTGGTCTAACCGCAATGGTTTCGGAGTAGAATTTCAGCGCATTGCCAAAAAAATAATGCAGGGTCGC
>JASFGH010000047.1:0-13185 GCA_050123865.1 Desulfobacterales bacterium
GGGATTGTTACTGTAAAGGCGTTCGTAAGTTTTTTTTATTTTTTCTTTATTCTTCTGAATAAAAGCGTATTTGTTCGGATAGATGAAACCGGTATCAAAGAAAAAATCCCATAGTTCATCTAAATTGACATTGTTGCAGATATACGATTTTTCATCTTTGGCCTGGTGAAGAAGGCCTACCAGTTTGACATGATCATGAATATCCATATCCAGCAGCGCCAGGCCGCATTTTATCTTTTTCGCATGATGATCCGCCTCGATTACTTTGCGATAGACCACCTGGGCTTTGCACTGAAATTGAAAGCTGTTGGCAAAATTTAATTCGAGTTGCGGCAGGATCATGCCCGGTAAAAGTACAGCGGTGTGCACATCTTCTTCAACTGAAAAACCAGATCCGGATAAGTCGATAACTTTCAGATCAAAAAATTGCTTGGTAAAGGGATGTCGGAAACGAGCGTTGGGTGAGGGGGTTATTTTATAGCGCTGGCTGCGAAATTCCTTGTGCTTAAAGCGTTGTATTTCAAAGCGCAGAGGACGTAATATGTAAGTGCCTGTATTCTGGTAAGTTGACTGGCGAATGATTTTACATTCACCGGCGTAGTGGGTGCCGGATGCGTCTGATAACAACAGATTGACCGGGGATTCCGGGTTTATCCAATCAAACGTCCGGGGTGGCTCGACCGTCAGTTCGATTCTTAGGGTGCAGGCGTTAAAATCGATGAGTGTTCCTGAAAAAAGCGAGCTGTTTTGAATTAATTGTGCATTAATATTTTCACACCGATGCCGCCGCATCGTGCGCGAACTGACTTCGTAGCCGTTTTCCGGCAGCCGAAAGCGGATGATATCGGCATCCATTCGAATGAGTTCCGGCTCAGCGCGAATCAGGTTCTGACCGTCGGGAATCAACAGATTTTCAAATTTGTAAAATGGTAATTCATTCAGTATCCTATCGGGTTCCACCCATGAACAATCCAGATCATCATCCAGGCATGGTTGGGGTGCGGCCAGTAAGGTCAGGGGTGTTTGATATTTGCGGTGCTTGAAATTGAGCAGGAGGGTGCGGTCTTGGAAGTTGATAAAGTTAATCTTATTGATCAGCTGCGCTTTGCTTATGCTGACCGCTTCTGCCGATTCTCCTTCAACCGTACTTTTGCGCGAGACAGCGTAGAGCACTTTTTTTTCAGTTGAACTGATCTGGGTGTCGGCATCTGATTTTTTTGCGGATAGGGTTCTTGGCGATTCCTCGTCCTGGGTGAAGGACTCGATAAGCTGCAGCCTTTCTTTCGCCGATTCAATTTTCTCCATTCTGCTCACCTAAACAAATCCGCAAATGCAGCACCAATACATCGGCATTACCTCGCAATTTCGGTCAGGGGGCGACTAACCGGGTGGAGATCAGGGATGCATGTTACGCATTCGCATTGGCATGACGGCTCACAATTGCTCTCCTCTATCGACAATTCAGCCTGTAGCATAGATGTATAGGGTAAACAACAAGTATTTTCAAAAAAACAGCAATTATTTTTTTGAATTTCATTTAGTTATTGGAAATTCACTTCTATGAATAATCCCGGCTAGAGTGCCCGGAAACAGACAAAAATGGTTTCCACAAAACCGGGGGAGCAATCCTTTCCTCAGTCATACCGAATGCCATCCGAAAAGGGCCCTCTTTCGATATGCGGCAAAAATCCTTTCAAATTTTGATATGGATGCTTGCCAATCGATACCACCGCTTTATCTTTTGGCAGAGCAATTCAGCAGCATTCAATCACGACCGGCCTGATCTTAAGAAATTTTGGTCATGGCAGTGGGTGACAGGTAAAATTACAAGACTTGAAAGGAGCAGATTGTGATGGGAAATCGCATAAGAACCACTATCTTATTAGCCGTAATGACGGCCTTGATTATCTGGATTGGTCAATATTTCGGCGGCCAGCAAGGCATGATTATTGCGCTTTTGATTGCTGCCGGCATGAATTTTTTTAGTTACTGGTTTTCGGATAAAATTGTTTTGAAAATGTACCGTGCTCAGGAGGTCAGCCCCGAACAGGCGCCGCAGGTCTATAAGATGGTCAAAACGCTGACCGAAAATGCAGGGCTTCCCATGCCAAAGGTGTATGTCATTCCCAAAGAGGCACCCAATGCCTTTGCCACCGGGCGCAACCCGGAGCATGCCGTTGTGGCGGTTACCCAGGGGCTGCTGAACCTGATGGATCATGATGAGGTCAAGGGTGTGCTGGCGCATGAACTGGCACACGTCAAAAATCGTGACATCTTGATCGGCAGCATTGCGGCCACCATGGCCGGTGCCATTATGGTACTGGCCAATATGGCGCGCTTCTCGGCCCTGTTTGGCGGCAGGGGCGGCGATGGTGACCGGGGCGGTGGCGCCATTGGACTGATTGCCATGTCGATAATGGCACCTTTTGCAGCCATGATTATTCAAATGGCCATTTCACGATCGCGCGAATATCTGGCGGATTCGACCGGTGCCGGTTTTGCAGGAACGCCGGAAGGACTGGCCCGCGCTCTTGAAAAGCTGGGGCAATACTCAAAAAGAATACCGCTGAATGCCAACCCGTCGACCGCGCATATGTTTATTGTCAATCCACTGTCGGGTAGAAGCGTAACGAGCTTATTTTCAACACACCCCCCGCTGGAGGAGCGTATCGCCCGCCTGCGGGGAGGTACCGCTCGGCGCGAAGCAGATGCGCCGGAGTCCGGAACAGCTCGCCGGCAGGAGCAGGCCAAAGCATTCTGGGATCGTCTTTCGAAGTGATGAGAACTAAAAAAGATTATTGTCCGATTTAGATCCTAAAAAATTTTCTCATCTATTTTCATACAAAATTCAGTTGTTAATTGCCGCAGCACACAGCAGCATTCTTGCCTTTTATCCAGGTCTGAATAATATAAGAGGCACAACCCACCCCGGGTGTTACGCCAATGGCATCGGCTGGGCAATTTTTAGCACAGGCACCGCATTCCATACAGCCATCTATATCATCGATGCGGGCCTTTTTGTTGTGCATTGAAAAGATGCCATGCGGGCATACAATTTCACACATACCGCAGCCCACACAGGCCTTCTGGCTGAGTCTCAACGTTGTTACCCCGGGCAGATATCTGAATGTTTCCATTTGTAAGTCAAATCCGGACACGCTATTGAATATTGAAAACCAAGCACTAACCCGCAAAGGCCGTGCCGACCCAGGCGACCAGTGCCACCAACATTGCCAGGGCCTGCAATGGGATTGCTTTACGCATTTCTTTCTCTACCCCGGAAGGCGACGTAAACGGGGTAGATCCGGTAAAGTTCATTGCCAGGTAAGAACTGACAGCCGTTGTCCACAGCATCAGGGCCACGGTCCCTAGAAGCTGTAAATCACTCCAGAAAAACACGATAATTGCAGCACCACCGACCACTCCGGTGATGGCGCCTTTGACCGCAAAAGATTTTCCCGGAATCCAGGGCAAAAGCGTCGGTGTGACGACGGCGCCGGACAGAATGCCGGTAACATAGGCAACCAGCAGCATGAATCCCCGCACCCACGCAGCGGATAAAGAAAAAATCGGGGTCCCGATTCCGGAGATCACAAATGCGGCCAAAAGAACCCAAAAAGAGGGTTTCGGCAAATGGGCCAGTTCTACCGGTATGAGAACCACGCGTTCGAGCATGCTGAAGGTAACCTTGCGCATGGCGGGTTCTGATGTGAGCCCGTTGGACAAAAATGCTGGGATGTCTCTGGCGCGCACCGGACCATATATCACCTTGAAGCCAATTGCTTTTTTGACACGGTGAGCCGCCACACCTGTAGCGGCCAGCTGTGGCAGTATCAACTGGTTGTGGGATATCATTTTTTTCAGAAGCGACCGATTGGCCCGCTCAATCAACTCTGCAGTTGAAAATAAATCCTTGCCGGCGGCACACCACACATTGATGCCGCGGGTGTCCAGCACCAGTATCCAGGCGTTGACGGACTTGAGCTCTTTGCGCAGGGCGTCAAATGTCAATTTATAGTTTGCCGTTACGAGCACCGGCGACTGGTCATCGGGCGTGCCGACGCAATACAGCCCCGGTGCAATTTTGTATTGCGTCCGATTGATTCCCAGCCGCGCCCTTAACGTGCCGGCATGATCCCGCCACCGGAGGTCAGTCTTTATGCGCGGTACCGCACCGGCCGGTGTCTGGACAAAGGTATCCACAAATTCAAACAGAGCATATCCCGGCCTTTCGTGGGGGCTGCTTGCCGGTCCAGGTGGAGATCCGCAGCACACTTCTTCTGCCGTCATGCCCTCAGCAGGTGGCGCGGCGGTAATCTGTATACCCCTCGATTGGGTTTTCCAAACCGGGTGCTTTGCACCCGATTTCACCCGCAACGATTGGGGCACTTCGCGCCCCTGTCTTTTACCGCCTTCGGCGGTAAAATCCGCGCCACCCGCTGTGCGGGTGGTCGTTGACTCGAGGGACGGCTTTTCACAGCAACCGGATTGATGTGAAGGCCTCTCGTTCATCCAGAAAATATTTTTCTCGTTCCCTTGGTAATCAGGGCACATTCCTTGCTTTTTTTGGCGCCTAAAAACGAAACGGCCAGAAACAGAACCGGGATGGCAACAACCAATCCGATGACCGGAATGATCGTAAAGCTGATAAACGTTAGAATTAAACCGAGAAATAGCAGAAATAGGCCCACGGCCGTATCTGAAATTTTTTCAAAATAGCAACTTAAGCGATTCATTATTTTTCTCCCCGTCTTATCGTAGACTTCCATTATAGCGGCCCCTGCCCAATATAAACAATTCGAAGGGGCGGTTCGATTATGGTTGATCCAATTCATCGTGCGTGCAGGCGCTTTGATCGTCACGGCAGACCCTGCAGCGATTATCACTGCATAACTGGCAAGAATAGCAGTCTATGCAGGCATGCCTGCGGGTCCCTTCCTCTGCCGTGTCGGGCACATAGACTTTTCCTTTTAACCCGCGAACGGTTTTAAATGGCATGATCTACCTTTTGGGCCTGCAATTGGGTTTTCCAAACCGGGTGTTTTGAACCCGGTTTCACCCGCAACCACTGGGGTCCTTCGCGCCCCTGTCTTTTGCCGCCTATGGCGGTAAAATCCAAGTCACCCGCTGTGCGGGTAGTCGTAGACTCATCTAAAAGTAAAGTCCTGCCAGATTGCAGGCTGGCAGTTACCATATAAAGTAAGAACAAAATGGGCTTATTCAACACCCCGGTTCATTGCAGCGTCCGGGCGGGAAATGGGGTTTTAGGCATAAAATTGGGGCAACCACCACAGCAGTCTTAGCGAAATCTGTTATTTCGCACTTGGCCCGCAACGCTGGCTGTCGATATGTTTGTACATGACTTGATGTGAATTGATATACAGATAGCCTTTGGATTTTGCCGGACGGCGCTGGGCGTTTAGCTGTTGGATGTCATCGCCGAAAAAACTTTGCAAAATGCCTGAAAGCTGGTTTCGCAGCACCCGGTATGAGTAGTGGCGGGATGCGATTTCGTAATTGGCCTTGACCATTTTTTTCCTGCGTTTCGCCGATCCCAGGATGTCTACCACATTTTGAACCGTTTGTTTGGAAAGGAAGCCGTCCATCACAACCAGATCGAATCCCAGAGGCTCAATATCCCGCACGAAAGTGGAGTAACGATTGATCAGTATGGGTTTTTTAAAGTAAATGGCCTCTAAAAAAGCGTTGCCAAACCCCTCGTACAGACTGGGGTAGGTAATGAAATCAGCGTAAGGATAAACATCCCACAACGAATATTTGGTGCCATTATTTCCGTTTGCAGACCACGGGTCTGCAACCTGAATGGAGACCAGATGTAAATCGACATCATGTTCGCAGGCATATTCTTTCAACCATTCCGCATATTCAAAGCCTTCATCCCCGGCCTCATGGGATATGACCAGCTTATTTTGCGTATTTTTGAGTTCCTTGACCAGCTCGATCGCAAACTCGATTCCTTTGCGCTGGATAATGCGGGTGGGCTGTAAAATCATGCGATCCTCGCTGTCCAGGCCAATGGATTCTCGAAAAATCGTGGTGCGCTTTTTGCTGACTTTGGGCGGATTTTCAAAATCCAACACATTGGGAATAATCGTTGAGGCAATACCCGTGCGCAGGGCCAATTGTTCCTGAGCGGCTGAGTTAATGACAACATGACGAATATTGTTTAGATTGGGCGGAAATGCCATTTGAATATAGTCACTGACGGCATTAACCGCAAAACGTACGCGTTCCCAGTAAAAATCATGGTGATGCGCAATGGTTGGCAGTTGCGTCTCCGCAACGGTTTCGGTAATGGCCAGGCCCAGGGGCACATGCAGTGGTATGGTCAACGCATTTTCGGCGATGAGTACATCGATTTTAAATTGCCTGATAAATTCGTGCAGTTTAGTCTTCAGGTATGAGCGCAGTTCATGAATGGTTTGCGTAACCGGTTGTTTGCGACCCTTTTGACCGAAGACCCGCTGGTTGATCCACTGGTTTTGTTCGGTTTTGAAATGGGCTTCGGGTACATAAAAGCTATAATCCGGCTTGCGATCCAGGGCCCCGGCAAACCAAAAGCATTTGTGCCCGTTTTGTTGCAGAACGTCCGCCCATTTACTGGATTCAAGGCTAACACCGTCCGTGCCGGCAAGCCGTGTTGATATAAATCCGATGTTCTTGTGCATAAGTTAAAAACCTGATCAACATTTCCTCAGAAGGCAAACAAAAGAACGTCACGGCCCGGTGTGCATTGACGCCAGACCGCTGCTGATGAAGCATCAAGCAGATTCAGATAGTAATACCGATTCAAGCAGAAACAACCGCTCTGATTTAAATTTTTTATTTTTGTTGCCAAGGCATGAGGCTGGCAAGTAAAGCTTTTGTGTGAGTGGCCGTGGCGTCAGGCACTCGGGTATATTCTACCACGTTGTTCCGCGATATACAATATATTGCGGTATGTCAAGGATAAATATTGGATTTGTTGTGGTGGGCTGCATGGTGTAATTTGAAACCGCTTCCTTAATACCCAGTCACGGTCGTTTGCCTGAGAGCCTCACCGGTGGCCATTAATTTGAGGCTTGCAAAGCCAGTTGGCGCCTGTCAAAGTCCAACTGCTTCCGGGGCATCAGCCGGCACGACGTTTTCCAGCAAGCTGCCGACGACCGCACATTGCAGGCCAAAAGGCAGATAGCCGGCATAGCCGAGCAGCGGCATCTCAAAGACCGCAAAACGGTGCACCAGCGGAATACTGTATTTCCATTTGGCCAGGCTGAAAACATTCCACATTTCCCAAAACAACCCGCAGATAAGTGCTGCCAGAGCGGCCGCCACCAGGGGCGTCCAATTGCCCGTCGTCAACTGGGATAAAAGATGTCGCTCGCCCATTAGCGTTTGGAGGCACAAAATGATCAATAATGGGGATACCCATAGAAGCGGGAACAGGAAATTCGGCCATATGCCGATACCGGCCAACCCGCCGGCGGACAGTGCGAGAATCAGCGCGGCAATGGGTTTCGAATGGCGCAACCGCAGCGGCGCAAAATAATTAAATCGTTGCTGCAGCCAGCGGGATGACATTAAAATGTCGCGCAGGCCCAGAACCGCCGGCAACACTGTCGCAAAAGGCAGGGTTGCGTACCAGAAATACTCCGTTGCACTAAATTCGGGCCCGATATAGTACCAGTTTTGAACAAAACGGTTCAGATATTCAAAAAACCACCAGAAGGCCGCACTGATCGGGAAAAGCAGCAGAAAAAAACGCGGGCGGCAGCGCAGCATGCAATACCCGTTGTGCCGGTATCCAAAAGCGTTGATGACCACGATAAATGCAACCCACAGGGGCGTGAAAGTGTGCGGCTGGAACGCCGCAAACCAGTTGAAACGCGTCCAGGCCATGATCCAGGCAACCATTCCAAGAATCAGGCCGAGCCATCCCCATGCGGGAATTGACCGTGCAGACTGCCGGCTGATTGAAAGATTTTGGGGAGACGGTTTAAAGGCACGAAAAATAAGCGGCGCTGTGCAAGCGGCGATCAGAAGGCTGTAAAGTACAAACGCCCATCCGGAAAAAGGCGCATGGCGAACATAGCGCGTCTGGGGTGGAAATTCCAGATAATCCAAAAGCGGGTAACCGGCCACCCATATCCCCAGCAGCGGCAAGCCCAGCAGCATGACCGCTAAAATCAGAAATTTGATCAACAAACGTATCATGTAATCGCAAAGCTGCTGCTGCCGACAGGGCTTAAGTTTGGAGGGCTTCGGGCAACTCACAGGTTTCAGCCGATTTTCGCGTTTCGACATAGTGCGCGGCAGACAGCGCAGCTATGGCGCCATCCGACGCCGATATGACGATCTGGCGATAGGCCTTTTCTCTGAGATCACCGATGACATAAATTCCGGGGGCATTGGTTTCGCACTTTTCATCGGTGACCACGTAACCATCAGCATTCATCTTCGTTCCGGCCGGTACCAGCTTGTTGTTGGGTTCAAAGCCGATGAAAATGAATACCCCGTCTGTTACCAGGTCTCTTTTTTCAGCGGTTTGCGTGTCCTTTAAATCCACTGCATACACACCCTCATCATTGGCCTTGATTTCTGTTACTACCGTGTTCCACAGAATTTCGATTTTGCATTCGGCTTTGACACGCTGCTGCAAAAGCGCACTGGCCCTTAGCGCATCGCGTCTGTGGACCAGACATACCTGTTTGGCCAGCTTGGCAAGATATAGGGATTCTTCTGCGGCCGTGTCACCGCCGCCGACCACCACCACGGTTTTATCCCTGAAGAAAAAACCGTCGCATACCGCACAATAAGAGACACCTTTGCCGTAATGTTCCTCTTCACCGGGGATATTGAGTTTGCGCGGACTGCCACCGGTTGCCAGAATAACTGCATGGGCGCGCAACTGGTTGCCATTGGCAAGCTTAACGGTGTGCATGTCGAGACCGGGCTCAAGATCTACGACTTCTTGAGAAATGATGTCCAGTCCATAAGATTGTGCATGCTGGTGAAATTTGACGCCCAACTCGGAACCACTGATATGTTCATCACCCGGCCAGTTTTCCACCGAATCGGAGTTGTTCATCTGACCGCCGGGCACGCCCAATTCGATGAGCACCGTTTTCAAAGCGGCACGCATGGCATAAATACCGGCTGTCAGGCCTCCCGGGCCGCCGCCGATGATGATCAAATCGTAGGTGTCATTAAGCGACATAAAGCGCCTCCTTAAAACAATCTGATTTTAATCGTTTTGTTTTTTGTAATAGTCGTCAATTTGTTTGCCAAGGGCCCGCATCAGGGCTTGGGTGACCTGACCGGGGCGGCCAGCACCAATCGGGCTGCCATCAACCTGAACCACCGGAACGATCATCTTGTTTGTTCCGGTGATAAACACTTCATCTGCCGATGTCAGATCGTCCAGTTCCAGGGCACGAATATCGACGGACATTGTTTCTGCGGCCAGTTCCAGAACCGCTTTGCGGGTAATGCCGCTTAAAATTCCCGTGCCCGGTGTGATCAGTTTGCCGTCGATCAGGGCAAAAATATTACTCGTTGTGCCTTCCAGCACGTGTCCCTTGTGATCGATATAGACAGCCTCAATGGCACCCTGCTCTTGTGCCTGTTTGAGGGCGATGGTGGCGGCGACATAATCAATGCTTTTGGCACCCGGTATGCTTCGTTCTGAGAAAAAGGTAATAATATTGACACCATCGGTGTACCACTCCTCAGGCAATACGGGTGCCCGGGTGACCAGAACCAGCAGGCGCGGCTTGCCCTGGGGTGTAATAAAGTCCGGGCTCGAGCCACCGGTGACCACAATTCGAATATTGGACTCTTGAAAAGAATTGCGGTGTAAGGTGTCAAGGACGATGTCAATCAGTTCCCGCTGAGACCATGGCAGATGGATGCCGATGCGGCGGGCAGAATCCTCCAGTCGCCGGATATGCTCTTTGAGAAACAGCGGCTGGCCGTTGAGGGTGCGTAACAGATCAAAAACACCGAAACCCCGCATAATCGCAAGATCATCAACGGGGATAACGGCTTCAGACGCGGCAACGAATTGACCATCGACATAATAGGTTTGCACGTCATGGGCTCCTGAATCGATTCTTCTCTTTCAAATAACTGAGGTGCCAGTGCACTTTTTTCATTCCGCTGCTGTCAAAGGTTGCACAAAAAACGCCCTCAGCCTTCAAGCAACCAACTAGAGGCTAATATAAGCTTCGTTGCTGTGATATACAATATAAACATTGCATGGAAATGAATGCAACCGTCTATTACGGGTTGAGACCTATATTTGCCTCGTTGACCGGCGGAATCCTGACGCGAATATCATTTTCCGATTTGGCCGTCGCCCTCCGGTCTTTACACCGGCTGAAAAGCCCTGCGAACGGAGCGGCAATTTTACAGGCACATCTATCTGTGATAGAAAAACACCCATAATCGTAAAGACCCCTGATAGGATAAAATGATAACCGGGATGAGGTTATTCGATGTTTTCAATCGAAGAATTTTACAAAACGTATGAAACCGAAACCACCGATATTGTCGTTAACGACAGGACGTTTAACCTTTTGTTGCCTAGATACCTGTTCCGGTTTATCAACCCGCATGATCTGTTCCATGATTTTCCGCTATGGGCCAAAATCTGGCGCGCTTCGTGGGTTTTGTCGGCATATCTTGATGAAATGCCAGTTGATCCCAACAAGCAGTTTTTAGAAATTGGCGCTGGCGTCGGTTTGGTCAGCATTGTTGCGGCGACCGCCGGGCACCGGATTACGCTGTCGGAATACAATTCGGATGCATTAAATTTTGCTCGGGCCAATGCCCATCGTAATAATTGTACGGATCTGCCGATACTTCATCTGGACTGGCTGCAGCCTCGGCTCAAGAACCGGTTTGATTGGATTGTCGGGTCTGAAGTGGCGTATAAGAAAGTATATCTTGATGCGCTGCTGCAACTCTTCAAATCTCATCTGAAGCCCGACGGCGAAATCATTCTGGCCTGGGAAACCAGAAAAAGCGGCCAGAATCTTTTTGAATTTTTCCATACTCATTTCGACATTGTGGTTTCCAAGAAAACCCTGCGCTCTGAAACGGCCACCTACCGCATCATGCTGATGAAAATGCACTTCAAAAAATAGGCCTTTTCTTAAATGACCGAAGTCTCAGCGATTGGACTCTCATTTGGATTGTTGGCCTGCCGTCATCATAAATTCAACTGAAGTTACCGAGTTGTCGCTTTGGATCCGACCCGGGAAACTTGCTTGAGCTCTTAGAATGTGGCGTTTTGCGGATTGGCAATAAGTAAAGGTCGAGCCATGTATTCACATATGGCACATTTTTCCGTAAAAGTTTATATTTTTTTAAATAAAAACAATAACATAGCGGTTGTAAGTTTATAATAATTTCAAGCCGTTACAAACCACCAGTGCGCTTGTTAAAAATTATGACAAACGGAACATAATTTATGACAACCGCCATAAATGAAAAAAAAAGAGAGAGGTTTTTGTCCGTTTTTCATGGCCTCTCTCTTCGAATGTTAAGCGATGCTGTGTCAGGAATGCTGTTGGTTTCGACGATAATCCTTCAAGTTGCCAGCTGGAGACAATTTCAAAGGTTTGTCTTTACCGGCTCTATGCCTTCCAGGCGTGAGGCCCTGCCGGGCAGCGACTGAGACCGGAATGCCCCGGCTCTCAATCAGCGCAGCACAGGTCAAGCGAGCCATTTGAATACGGTCGAGCAATTTTCATCTCCAGCGCTGTCTGTCATTGGTCGTTTCAGGTAGCACTGCTGATTGGCTATTCGATCTTATCGACCAAGCCCCAGTCCAGTGCTTTCTCCACGCTAAACCAGGTCGTTTTCTTTTCCAACTCTTCCCACTTGACCTTATCTAATTTGGTATTGGCGGTCAGCTTGCCGATATAGCGCTCGCGCAAAAGACTCATCAATTCATTTTGAGAGCGGATATCCGATGCGGTCTCACGGCCCGGCCACTTCCATAAAGCCGCTTCATGCACCATAAAAATAGTGCCGGGGGCGGCATAGCGCTGATTGCAAACGGCAAAAACCGGTACGGCGGCACTGGCAATGATACCGGATGCATGGGCGGTTATATGGAATCCTTTGCGACGGGCGCGTTCGATCTGATCGGCCAGCGCCAGCCCTGAAAAAGCGTCCCCACCGGGTGAATTGATGAACAAATTGACGTCCCGGATATTGGTGTTGTTTTCCAGCACGCACAGATCGTTCCAAAGGCGGGTCACATCCGATACCGACAGGCCGGAAAAAATCTTAACAAAGGCTTTGTCTTTGGAAATAAAAGACAGCTGTGAAAGGTGCCCTTCCTGATTGGGGACTTCCATGGATTTGTTGATCCGCTCAATATCATCTTTCTGGCTGACTTTTACGTTGGTCGGATTAGTCGCCTGGACTTTGACCACAACTTCCTGCGGCTGGAGGGGTCCACCGGCCGGCATGGTGGCGCAACTGATTAGGAACAGACCGCAGACAGCAACGAGAACCCATCTACAAAACATGTCGAAACCTCCTATATTTATTATTTATTCATTGGCTATGCTGATTAAAGCAAAATTTGTACCAAAATTGAGCTCAAATTGAATTGGAAAATATTTGTTTGATATCGATAGGTTATCTGATCGACAGTTTGCGAGTGGGACGTTGGTTGCTAAGAAAATTTTTCCGGAGTCACGCTTTTGACATTTGGGAGTCAGTCCGCCCTGCAATTTTTGGGATAATTCCATGTCGGCTTTGATAAATGCTGAATTGGATGTCGATACGATCCTCTTTTTGGATTGCGCAAAATTTAGGTTTTAAGTTTCAAGTCTTTAAAAATTTTACCGATATTAATTCTATCCAGTTGGTGTTCAATTCCAATAGGCATTAAAGCGATCCCCGTTTGTGATAGCGGGGAACCCATAGCGACCGGATACAAGGGTCGACCTGTATCAGCATCTATTTGCGCATTACACATAAAAGGAAACGTCCGGTGTCAGCACCAATAAACCAGAAACCATTTGGCGAATCGAGAACGGATATATGGGTTATTTCCGAGGGACGGGACGCCCAATATGATCTGAGTGAAATCGACGGTGGAAAGGTCAATGAAAACGTACGCGAATACCAGATATCCGACATTGGTTGCTATCTGTTAAATCCACA
>JASFGH010000048.1:0-13170 GCA_050123865.1 Desulfobacterales bacterium
CTATTCGTCCAAATGATATGTTTTTACCGGCAGCTTTTAAGGTCGGCTTTACCTGTTAGGCTGGTGTTTTTAACTCAGATCTTTGTAAATTTGTTTGAACACTCTGCCAATCTGGATCTTCTGGGGACATCGTTTCTCAGCTCCGGAATAGTTGGCCTTAAGAATATTTTGCATAATATCTTCCGGTAATGCATGAAATAACCTTAGAGCGGTATCTCGATCCCCATAGCTATAGTAGTACATGGCATAGCGCAAGATATCGCTGATCGGAACATCCAGATCGGTGGCAGATTCGCAAATTTGCGAACACCCGGCACAGTAACCGGGTGCAGTCTGGCGGGCATATTGTTGCAAGCGTTGCCGGTCACCCATGGATAGTTCTTTCTTGTTCAGAGCCGCGTCAACATTGGCCTGCAGGATGGTCATATTGGGCATCGCTGAACAGATGCTGGCAATATTCGGATTTTCCCAGACCACCTTAAGCTTAGCCTGCTCGGCGGTGTAGCCTTTTTTTATGAAGTTTTCAGTCATTTTCAGCGCCTCATCCGTTTCAGATCCGATAGATGCATAGAGATTGGCCGAAAAAGCGGCCTGTGTTTTCATGGCGGTCAATCCGATACCGGCCTTAACACAGGCATCAACCGCTTTTTTCATTTTACTTTTTCCCATGAGCCGATAATTATAACTTATCATGATGCCATCGATCCATCCCAGCTTGGCAGCGGCAAGCATGCTGTTTTCCATATTTTTATGGGCACTAAAGCCAAAAAACCTGATCTTCCCCTGCGCCTTGGCCTTTTCGGCCCAAGATTTGACTTCCGCAGTTAATTCTTTATCCACCTGCTTTACATAATGAATAAAATACAGATCCACGTAGGATGTATTCATTTTTTTAAGCGATTTGTCTAGTCTCTCCGTTAATTCTTTTGGATCTGAGGATCTGCTCTTGGTGACCAGGAACACTTTTTTGCGATCGTCCGGATACTTGGCAAAGTATCTACCGATGGCTTTTTCGTTCTTCCCCCAGCCATATGAATCAGCCGTATCCCAATAGGTGACACCCATTTTAAAAGCCTGCCTAAAAACAAGTTGATCTGAAACCTTTAAGACACCACCCAATGATAGGATAGAAACATTGGTGCCGGTTTTTCCAAAAGGTCTCGTCGGCACCGTCATTTGTTCGGCTGTTTCAGCCTGTGCGCTGCCACGGATAGGTGACAGCGTGCTCAGGGGAATCAGTGCCGACCCGATCCCCGCGGCACCCGCACGTTTGATAAAATCCCGTCTTGATAAAACTGTCTTTTTGTCGGTCATGTTCATCTCTCCTTATTCAGGTTCAAACCCGCGCCAGTTTAAGATTTTTATCTACTCTTTCTTTTGACCGTAACCAATAACCTGGTGATGCAAAACAAGAACCATGAGCACAGTCATTCAAATATGAAGGTTTAGAAAATATGCTCCCAACCTCTGATCAGCGCTAAAAAAAAGAAGGCCTGCAGCACCATACCGTGATCAATTTCTTTGTTTTGAATCTTCACTCGAATGTCTTTGAGCGGTACGGTTAAAATTTCAATATCTTCTCCCGCATCCAGCTCCTGCTGCTGGGTTTTAACGGCGTCCTCAGCCAGATAGAAAAAGCAGCGATTGCTGAGGATGGCCGGCTGCGGATAGCATTCACCGATTAACCGGATATTCGAGACTGTGAAACCGGTTTCTTCCAGCAGTTCTCTTTGCGCGGACGATTCAGGAGAAGTGTCGTCCGGGTCTACCAGGCCGCCGGGCAGCTCCAGGCAGACCTGCTCGGTGCCGTGGCGGTACTGACGTATCATAACAACCTCCTGCTGCCGCGTGAGCGCCAGAGTTATTACCCAGTCTGGAAACTGCAGAGCAAGCATCTCTCTGATTTCGCCCGTGCGGGGTGAGCGAACCTGCTTTTTGTGCAACGAAAAGATATTATAATCTGCCACTTGCTGGCGCTTTAGTATTGACCATTCTGGAATCATCGCCCGGCTTCCTTTTCTCGTTTTTCGAGTTCATCTAAGTCTCACATTCGGGTCGATTTTCTTTGCTGCTCTTTACGCTGTGAGAGAATTTTGGCCATAAGCAGGCCGATTCCCATGGGGTGCAGATCCTCTGATTTCAGGCCGATCAACGTATCGACAAAAGCCCGCGCAGGCGGCGAAAGGACCTGTCCCTTCAGGTAGGCGATGCTGACGTCTAGATACACCTTGGGGCCTCGCAGGGGGACAGTGGTTAGCTTTTTTTCTTTCAATTCTGCAGCCACGGCTTCTTTGACGACAAACGAAACCCCTTCGCCGCGCTGCACCAGCTGTTTGATAAATTCGGTATTGCTGGTTTCCATTAAAATGTTGGGCGTGCGGCCTTCAATTTCAAATAATTCTTCGACCAGTTTACGGGTCCCGGAGCCTTTTTCCTTCATTATGAAAGGGAGGGTTGCCAGATCGGCAAAGGAAATTTTTTTCTTTTTTGTCAGGAAATGCCCCGGTGCCACAATTAGCGACATTTCCTCCTGGCTAAACGGGAAAAAATGAACCTCCGGGTTGTCTTCAGCTTTTGCGATAATCGCCACCTCAATTTTAAAATCCAACAAGCCGTGAATCATATCCAGCGAGCTGCCTTCGTTCAGTTGAATTTTAATCTGGGGATATTTCTGGTGAAAGGTAGTGATCATCAAAGGCATAAAATAACGCGCATAGGCCTTGGTGGTCCCCAGGCTGAGCACGCCTCTTTTAAGTTCGCGCATGTCATCGATGACGGCTTCGATTTCTTTTTCGAACTTAAAGATCTTGGCTGCATACTGATACAGTGACCGGCCTTCATCGGTCAGATAAATTTTGCGGCCCTTCTTTTTAAAAAGCTTCAGGTTGCAAAATTCTTCAAATGACTTGATCTGAGCGGTGACGGCCGGCTGAGTAATAAACAGCTCGCCGGCTGCGGCTGTAAAGTTCAAGTTCTTGGCCGCGTAGTAAAAAACCCTGAATTGATTAAAATTTAACATAGCAAATTTTTATTTATGGATTAATCTTATGCATAAATAAAAATTATGCATAGCATAAATTAAATTGGTTTGACAGTTTTTTTTTATTGGTTCATAAAAAATGAATATTATTTAATTTCAGGCTTCTGTGCTCACGCCTCAACTGGTCTTGTGATATATTCGCGTTCCAGTTCCTCCGACCGAAAGCCTTTTATGTTATTGTGATCAATAGCTCAACTCACCCATTAGCGTATAAACCCACCATGAAAGGAGGAAAAAAATGGCCGAACAACCTGGTAGATTCCCGGACCCTCACGAGTTTGAGGTCCCTTCTGAACTTGAAGGTTGGGAAGAAATGTATCCCACGCACCACCTTTTTTCCGAAGACAGAGCGGAATGGGAAAAAGCGCAATTCTGGTATCAGGACAAAATTCATGCCCCTGAACCTGTGCCGCCATTGGATCTAATTTTTCAGGAAGCGTGGCAGATCGCCCTCTCACAGTACACCACCCGGGTATTTTGTATCCCACCGGCCCAGGGGATTGCGCAACGGATGATGGGTTGTTATATGTACATCTGCGCCATCGCCCCTCCCCCGGAGGAGATTATCGGTGAAAAAGCCGGACATTTTGAAAAACGCGTATTTTATGTGTTTGAGCATTATGATGAACTCTGGGATAAATGGCTGACCAAATTTAAAGCGCTGGGTGAAGAGATGGCGGCGGTTAATGTCCCCAGCGAATTGCCGAAATTTGTGCCTGATGATCAGGTTCTGCCGGCACCCACCGGCGTGTATGACAGCTATTATTTGATTGAATCTTTTGACAAGCTCGTCAACCAGATGTTCAAGGGCTGGCAGTATCATTTTGAAATGCTGAACCTGACCTATCTGGCGTACCTCATGTTTGCGGATGTCACCCGCAAGCTGTTTCCGGGAATCAGTGAAAGCGCCATCGGCAAGATGGTCGCCGGTGCTTATGTATCGATGTTTAAGCCCGAAGAGGAGCTGGTGCGCCTCTCCAAACTGGCAAATTCAGCCAAGGACGTTTCCGCTATCCTCAAGAGTGATAAATCGGTGGAAGATAAAGTAGCGGAACTGGAAAAATCAGCTGATGGGAAAAATTGGCTTGCGGAATATGAGAAGGCGAGAGATCCATGGTTTTATGTATCCTGTGGCAGCGGCTGGTTTCATTACGAGGGCAGCTGGCTGACCGACCCGGACATTCCCTATAGTTACATGAAAGATTATGTCCAGCGGCTGGAAAACGGCGAGACTATCGAACGCTCGCTGGATGATATCGAAAAGCAAAGAGATGAAGTCGTGGCTGAATATCGCAAACTCATCAAGACCGATGAAGATCGCAAGGCCTTTGATGACGCTTACAACACGATTCGAACCATCTACCGCTATGCCGAAGACCATTTGTTCTGGGTCGAACACTGGTTCCACACCATCTGGTTTGACAAGATCAGAGACTTTGGCAAGTTATTGGTCAACAACGACATGCTCAACCAGGTCGATGACATCTTCATGTTCAACCGCTATGAAATTCCGCAACTGCTGACCGAAGTATCGACCGGCTGGGCGCTGGGTGTGGATATTCCCATGCGCGGGAACTACTATAAATCCAAAGCCGAAAAACGCCGAAAAATCCTCGAAGCTGCCGGCAAATGGAATCCGACACCTGCTTTGGGCGTACCTCCAGAGGAGGTGGCCGAGCCCTTTACCATCATGCTGTGGGGTATCACCACCGACAAAGTCCAGGAATGGCTCAAAGGTGTTGATGTAACTGCAGGCGAAGATGTTTCCGAGATCAAGGGTTTTGCTTCATCGGCCGGCATTGTCGAAGGCCCAGCCCGCGTGCTCAAGCTGCTCAAGGACATTACGGATTTGCAGGCCGGTGAAATCCTGGTCTGTCCGTCCACCAATCCATCCTGGGCACCGGTATTTACCAAAATCAAAGCTGCTGTGACCGACATTGGCGGTCTGACCAGCCACGCCGCCATTGTTTGTCGGGAGTACGGCGTTCCATCGGTGACCGGCACCGGCGTATCGACACAGGTGATCAAAACCGGCGATATCATCAAGGTGGATGGTGACAGCGGAGTGATCGAAATCGTCAAAAGAGCCGGCTAAACAGTCAGCGAAAGTCATCTGAGCTGCCCTATGCATTGCAGCAGTGTAAATGCTTTTGCCATCTTATACGAAACTCCTGTCTGAACCCCCTTCACGCGCGGAAGGGGGTTCCAGACAGATGAGTTTTAAAGGAATGCAAAATGGATTATATCCTAGATTTTGAAAGACTGGATAAAAATTCACTCCCCATTGTCGGCGGTAAAAATGCAAGCCTGGGAGAAATGATCAAAGCCGATATTCGGGTCCCGCCCGGATTTGCCGTGACCACCGATAGCTACTTATTGTTCATCACCGATGCCGGGATAAAAGGCAAAATTATTGAACTTGTATCCAACTTGGATCCTGATGATGTGGCAGCCCTCAACCAGGCCAGTGCTGAGGTTCAGGATCTAATCAAGCAGACGGTCATGCCCGAGCCGGTGGCCAGGGCCATTTCAGACGGCTATTCACAACTATGCAGCAAATGTGCCGTTGAGATCATTCCAGTGGCAGTGCGCTCAAGTGCCACTGCTGAAGATTTACCCACCGCCAGCTTTGCCGGTCAGCAGGATACCTATCTCTGGATACAGGGTGCGGACCAGGTGATTACAAATGTTCAAAACTGTTGGGCCAGTTTGTACACCCCGCGAGCCATAGCTTACCGGATCAAAAATGACTTTCCCCATGAAAAAGTGTTCATCAGTGTGGGCGTACAGAAAATGGTCAACTCCAAAGCGGCCGGCGTCATGTTCACACTGAATCCCACGGATGGAGACGTATCCAAAGTCGTCATCGAGGGCAGCTGGGGGCTGGGGGAAACCGTGGTATCCGGCTCTGTCAACCCGGATAAATTCGTCGTCGATAAAGTCATGCTGGAAATCAATGAGCGAACCATATCCACCAAGCACATCGAATGTGTCTATGATCTGGAACAGGGAAAAGTCATCGATGCAGATGTTGCTGAAGATGTGCAGTGCACCTGTTGCCTGGCAGATGATGAAATAAAGGCGCTGGTCCATGCAGCTAAAAATATCGAGGACCATTATGGACGCCCCATGGACATCGAATGGGCCATTGATAAAGACACCCCTTTTCCGGAGAACATGTTTATCGTCCAGGCACGGCCTGAAACGGTCTGGAGCCAGCGCAAGACAGAGTCGGTCATCGGCGGTAAGACCGGTCGCCAGCTATTGATGGAACAGGCCATGAAACGCATCAAACTTCCGTAACACGAATTTTTAATCACATACAGCTGCCTTCTATAAATATGACAAAATCATTCATCGGATCCGATGAGGAGGATATCAAATCGAGAAAACATCTCAGTTGGTCCTGACCGAAAGACCCATCAGAGATTGAAATATAGAAGGATTAACAATTTACTAACAAATTTTTGGTTATCTAATAAACTAAAGTAAATTTTAGAAAAGGAGGAAAAACTTTATGAGAGACATGAGAGATTTTGTTGCCGAAGGCGAAGAAACCGGTCTGTGCAAACGGATCACCGCCGAAGTCGACTGGAACCTGGAGCTGTCGCATATCGCCAAGCTTAACGAAGAGCAAAGCGGTCCGGCCCTTCTTTTTGAAAACGTCAAAGATTACGAGACGCCGGTCATCACCAGCGTCTGCACCACAGTCGAGCGGCTGGCTTTGATTATGGGTCTGCCGCTGGATTCCACGCTGGTTGATCTTTATAGAGAGTGGGCCAAGCTGGGTGAGAATCTGACACCCCCTAAAGAAGTGGATGGATCAGGTGCACCGTGTAAGGAAAACATTTTAACTGGCGATCAAATCGACCTTTTTAAATTCCCGGTTCCCCAGTGGTATCCGCTGGACGGCGGGCGCTATATAGGAACAGCCCATTTCATCATCAGTAAGGATCCGGAGAGCGGCTGGGTGAATCTGGGGACTTACCGCAGTCAGCTGCTGGCAAAAGATAAAATCGGCACCCAGTTTATCAAAGGTAAACACGCCGACATCATGCTTAAAAAATACCAGGCCATGGGCAAACCCATGCCGGTTGCTTCGGTGATCGGTTGCGACCCCTTGTTGTTCGTGCTGGGTGCCGCGCGGGTATCGGCTTTTGTCTCCGAGTATGATGTGTACGGAGCCCTGCGAGGTGAAGCCATCGAAGTGGTCAAAGGCGAAACCGTCGATCTGCCAATACCGGCTCATGCCGAAATTGTGATCGAAGGTGAAGTGGATGCCGACCAATTCATGGAAGAAGGTCCTTTCGGCGAGTACACCGGTTATTATTCCGGTGTCGGCACCGACCCGCGTAATTTTATCGATGTCAAATGCGTCACCCACCGCAACAACCCCATTTTGTGGGGAACCACCGTGGGACGAGCGGTTACCGATACCCATATGACCATGGCCCTCTCATATGGCGCAACCCTGTGGCAGCAGCTGCTCAACATGAAAATACCGGGCTTAAAAGCGGTTTACTGCCCGCCGGAAGGCTCGGGGCGATTTCTGGCCATTATTTCCATGAAGCAGATGTATCCCGGACATGCCGACCAGGTTCTGACCGCCGCTATCTCCACCGAGATGGGCGCTTATGGCCTCAAAACGGTCATCGTCGTCGATGAAGATATCGACCCCTGGGATATACCGCGCGTCATGTATGCGCTGAGTTTCCGGTTCCAACCCAACCGATCCCAGGTCATCAAGCGCGGCAGATCAACGCCGCTGGATCCTTCTTTGCCGATTGAGGCAAGGGAAATTACGGGCCGGCTCCTGCTGGATGCCACCATTCCGTATGATTGGAAGCAGAAGCCCATTCCCATTGAACTCGATCCGGAGATGGTTGAAAGGGTTATGGGCAGGTGGTCTGAGTTGGGTCTTTAGAGAAGCTGCCTAAAAAAGGCAATTAATATGCGGTTGAGCCTGTTAGCCCGTTTTTAAAAATAGAAAACCGGCTCTACTCCTACTTTAACGGGCTCAATCCCGTTTTACGAGGACCTTCGGCCGGCTCAACGGGCTCAACCGGCAACCTGAATTAAGGAATGGTTGAAATGGCAGATACTAAATTGTTAGATGGCAAACGGGTACTGGCGGTCGACGATGAAAAGGATGTTCTGGACACCCTGGTCGATTTACTGCCGATGTGCGAACTGGTAACCGCATCTTCATTTGAAAAAGCCAGGGAACTGCTCGAATCTCAGCAGTTCGATCTGGTCATTCTGGATATCATGGGAGTTGACGGTTACGGCCTGCTGGATATGGCGACGCGTAAAAACATCCCGGCCATCATGCTGACCGCCCATGCCTGGAGTCCGAATAACCTGGTGCGCTCAATCAAACAGGGAGCGGTTTCTTATCTGCCCAAAGAAGAACTGGCAAACATAACAGATTATTTGAATGATGTGTTAACTGCCAAAAAGGAAGGGCGCGATCCATGGGCATCCTGGCACGAGCGCTTGCCGGCATCGTATTTCGAGCGGCGCTGGGGCGCTGCCTGGAAAGACACCGACCGGCAATTCTGGGAAACCTTTAAAGCCGGTTTAAAAGCCAAGCGCTCTGCAGCCAAAAAAGAAGATTAGAATCACTGGATACAGATATAACCTTGAAAGGGAGGAAAGTTGTGAAACCGATCCGTTATCAAAAAGAGATGGTCGCTGAATTTTTAAATGAAGGCTACTGGACCCAGGAACTCTTTTATGATTTTTGGGATAGAAATGCCCGCGAATACGGGGACCAGGAGGCATTGGTGGATTCCAAATATCGTGTTACCTGGGCGGAAGCCAAACGTCTGGTGGACGGGATTGCCTCCACCTGGGTTCAGATGGGCATCCCCCAATATGCACGCATCATTATTCAATCACCCAACAGTGTTTACGGCTTTCTGGCCAGAATTGCCGCTGAAAGAGCCGGCCTCATCTCTCTGACCGTCTATCCATACCTGCGGCAACGGGAATTGGAATACATGGTGGAAAGAACCGAAGCATCGGCGGTGGTCATTCCGCACGAATACCGTCAGTTTGATTATCTGGAAATGTATAAGGAACTGCAACAGCGGTTTCCGCATCTAAAACATATTTTTCTTTTTGACGACACCGTGCCGGATTCAGCCCCTGAGAATACCTATTCGCTGACCCAGTTAGCCCAGGAGGCTGCCGAAAATCCGATCGATGAAAATATCCTCAATGAAAGACGCTTGGATCCACTCTGGAATATTGCTCTGCTGACCACCACATCCGGCACCACCGGATTGCCCAAACTGGTGGAATGGCCAACTGCTCCGCGGGTGTGCACCTCCAAGGGTCGGGTGAGCATCTGGGGCCTCAACCATAAGGATACCACTATGGCCATTGCGCCGCATGCCGGCGGGGCTGCCGGGACCCTGACCTATTTTGCCGCACCTCTGGTCGGAGCCAAAACGGTCATGCTCGAAGAGTTTGTCCCGGAGGATGCCTTGGCCCTGATCGAAAAAGAAAAAGCCACGGCCATCGGTGTGGTCCCCACGCATCTGGTGCGCATGCTGGAATGCGACACCTCTAAATATGATCTCAGCTCTCTGCGATTTATTCGCTCCGCCGGCGGCTATCTGTCACCTCAGATTGCTGAAGAAGCCGAGGAGGCCTTCGGTGCCGTCATCACCAGCGACTTGGGCACCCAGGACATGGGCTCGGTTTCGGGGTGCCGGGTTGAAGACAGCAAGGATTTGCGCCGCCGAACGGTCGGTCGTATGCTGCCCGGCAACAAGGTGATTCTCAAGGGTGAAGACGGCAACGAGGTTCCCGACGGCGAGCCCGGCATCCTGTATTTTAGAGGCCCCCATGCGCCGGCCGGCTATTATCGCGATGAAGAGCTGACCTCCACCGTATTTGATCCCAATGGTTGGACCACCACCGGCGATATTGTCAAATTCGATCAAGAGTGTCTGTGGATATTGGGCCGCGCCAAGGATATGATCATCCGCGGTGGGCAGAATATCTATCCGGCCGAGATCGAGGGACTGCTCAACGACCATTCCAAGGTTGCATCGGTTGCCGTAGTCGGCTACCCGGACCGCGAAATGGGTGAAAGGGCCTGTGCCTATGTGATACCCAAAGCCGGTCAGGATTTTACTTTCGAAGAAATGGTGGAATTCCTGAAAGGAAAACAGTTAGCCATGTACAAGCTACCGGAACGTCTGGAAGTGGTTTCAGAATTTCCGGCAGTCGGTGACTCGGGCAAGGTCAATAAAGAGACCTTGAAAAAGATGATAGCGGAGAAAGTTAAAGCAGAAAGCTCATAAAAACCCATTTCAAAAATGCAAAAGACTGTGCTGATTATATCGACCCTGGATACCAAGGGGTTGGAAACCGAATATCTGGTCGATAAGCTAAAGGACCTGGGTCTCGAAACGCTTTTGATGGACATCTCCATGCGTGGTGATGCACCATCTAGCGCCAACATCCCACCGGAGCGTGTTGCAGCGGCTGGCGGCAGCAGTTTTGAAGAAATCCGTAACTCACGCAACCGTTCACAGATCACCAATATTACGATGGCAGGTGCTTCAAACATTGCAGCAGACCTGCTTTCTGAAGACAAATTGGACGGCGTGATTGCCATCGGCGGCTCGACCGGTACGTTGATGGCCACCGAGGTGATGCGTGCGCTGCCTTTTGGCATACCTAAAGTGATGATTTCTTCTACAGCTGCCCTGCCGGGGCTTGCCACTCGCTATATCGGGACCGGCGATATTGCCCTCTTCCATTCGGTGATCGAAATTTCCGGAGTCAGCAATTTACTCAAAAATGTTATGGATCGCGCCGCCGAAGCCTTGGCCGGGATGGTGCTGGGCAAAATCACAGCAGCCAAAACCGGCGAAGGCAAAGCGATTGCATTGACCATGCTGGGTCCCTGTGAAAAATGTGCCAGCGCCGTTCGCGCCGGCCTTGAGGATAAAGGGTTCCAGGTCATCGGATTCTCAGCTGCCGGCATCGGCGACCGGGCCATGGAAGATATGATTGCCAATGGTTTTTTTCAGGGTGTTGTTGATCTGGCCCCGGGTGGCGTCGGCGAACATCTGTATGGATTTATGCGCGATGCTGGCCCGCATCGCCTGGAAACAGCCGGTAAGGCCGGTATCTCCCAGATCATATCAACCTGCAGTGTCAATCACATGACACCGGCCAAATCAAAATATAAGCTGGAGTATCATGAACGCCGCAAGTATGATCTGGATAAATTCAGAACCTGGATCCGTTTATCAAGCACTGAGCTCAAGGAAGTCGCCGGCGCTTTTGCCGACAAACTCAACAAAGCCACCGGGCCGATCAGCGTCGTCATACCGCAAAATGGATGGTCTTCGGTGGATAGCCCGCATAATCCGACTTACGACCCGCAAGAAGACCGGGTATTTGTTGAAACGCTGCGCCAACAGCTGAAACCCGATATCCGTATTGTCGAAATTCCGGCCAATATGGAAGATGAGGCTTTCGCGCAGGCAATTATCACGGCCGCATTGGAGATATTTTAAATGGAAAGCCATGAATTTATCGTCCACACCGAGGAAGATGAATATAATCTTTCCGCCAGTGTCAGATTAATCGGCGCTGATGTTCTGGTAGCCATCTGGGGTGGAGAACAGCCGCATATTGGTGCTGTGGCGGTAGCCCAGCCACGGCCGAGCCTGAAGGATCCTGAATTAACGAGTGCCAGTGCGTCAGTTATCTGCCTGGTGGGACACAAGGAAGATGAATTGGTCAAGGCAACGGCCGAAATCCTGGCCGCGACGATAGAAACTCAGGTAGTTGTCACAGCCGGGATCCATTGGGACAATCTGTCGCCGGAAGCCATCCAGCAGATTATCCGGCACAGTGAAATTCTGGTAGATAAGATCATGGCGCGCTGCGTGAAGGAATTTCCATCAGTCCAAAAAACAAACAATCATTAATCACAATAGAGGAAAAACTATGACAAAAAGAATAGTCGTCGGCATATCCGGTGCCAGCGGGGTGACCTATGGCGTTCGCTTGTTGGAATTGCTTCGAGAAACCGATTTTGAAACCCATTTGGTTATCTCCAAGGCCGGCCGGTTAAACATTGAAATCGAGACCGACTACCATCCCGATGCCGTCGAGGCCATGGCGGATTTTGTTTACGACCACAAGGACATGGCTGCATCTCTGTCAAGCGGGTCTTTTTTAACAGAAGGCATGGTGGTGGTGCCCTGCACCATTAAATCGCTTTCGGGCATTGCCAACTCCTATAATGAAAACCTGCTCGTCCGGGCGGCGGATGTCACCTTGAAAGAAAAGCGCAAACTTGTGCTGGTGATCAGGGAAACGCCGCTGCATGTCGGGCACCTGCGCCTAATGACCCAGGCGGCTGAAATGGGCGCTCACCTGTTGCCCCCGGTGCCTTCATTTTACCACCAGCCCAAGACTCTCGAAGATATCATTGATCAGACCATCGGCAAAGTATTTGACTATATAGGCATCAAGCATGACCTGTTTAAGCGCTGGGGGGATAAAAAAAAGATCGAAAAAACCCGCAAAAAAAATGCGCGCATCTTACTTGCGCAAAAGAAATGATTAGAACCCATCTCAAAAATAGTAGATCACGCCCCCCGCATGAATGCGGGATTTCACATCTGATCTGAATACACTTAAGGTGTTCAACAAAGCGCGACAAAACCGATTCAAAAACGGAGTATACACGTTTTTCTGTTTGGCTCGTCCGACCTGTTGCTCCAATTACTGATGCAACCCCCACCTGCTTTTGCGAATAGACCTGATTCTTCTATCGGATAAAACCGGGTAATAAAAACCGCTTGCAAGATGCCCTTTCCTTTATTTGGATACACAGGATCGCTGGCCTCCAGAAGCCGGCCGCTTAATTCCAGTCCAGACAAAAAATGCGGATTGATATTTAATCGTTTATTGAAAAAAATTATAGTTTATCAGCGATATTACCAATGTTTTCAGTAATCTGTTTTATAAATCTTTTGCGGGCTTTGTTTGTAACTAAAAGCTCATTGTAATGTTTGCTGTTATTGATTGCAACAGCCACCATACGGGCGGCCAGGTTCAATAATTCAATATCGTCGGTTGTAAAGTCGCCT
>JASFGH010000049.1:0-12821 GCA_050123865.1 Desulfobacterales bacterium
CACCTTGTATCCGGATGTGATTGAATCGGTATCGGCATTTGGCGGCCCGACTTCGGTCATAAAATCACACCACAATGTCGGTGGACTTCCCAAAAAAATGAAATTAAAGCTGATAGAACCTTTGCGTTATCTGTTCAAGGACGAGGTTCGCCTGTTGGGCAAGGCCTTAGGGCTGCCGGACGATCTGATCTGGCGGCAGCCTTTCCCCGGACCGGGACTGGCCGTTCGCGTCCTGGGCGAAATTACCCGCAAGCGCCTGAGGATATTGCGGGATGTGGATGATGTTTTACTTGAAGAGATCAAGGATGCCGGATATTATAAAAAATTATGGCAATCTTTTGCCGTCCTGCTGCCTCTGAAAAGCGTGGGCGTTATGGGTGACGAACGAACCTATGAAAATATCATAGCGGTGCGGGCAGTGACGAGTAAAGATGCCATGACCGCAGATTGGGCTAAATTGCCCCATAAATTGCTCGGCAAAATTTCCAATCGGATCATCAATGAAGTTGATGGGGTTAACCGGGTGGTTTATGATATCAGTTCCAAGCCACCCAGTACCATTGAATGGGAATAAAAAACAAGGATTGCGATCATGATCGATGACGAACAATATCCCTCATTTAAATTTGAAGGCGATGAAGAACCGGATTCCGAACAAACGGTCTACCAAGAGGACGTCAAGGACCGCAGGGTTGAAAAATTAAGCCATCGGGTGACCATCATATCGATTCTCATCCCGGTGCTTATCGGGGCCGTATTCTACATTGCCTACAGCGAAATTACCAGTCGTGTCAGCCAGAGCCAGGATGCCGGTGCCATGGAAATTCAAACCCTTTCCAGTCAATTGGAAGAAAACTTTGCCGCCTTATCCGCAAAATACGGCGACCTTGAAGCGGCGTTGAACGAAAAGCTGACCAACCTCGAAAAAGTCGACAAAGCCATGAAAGCCAATCTTAAACAGGCCGAAGACACTGTGACCAAAATAAATGCAACCAAGGCGGATAAAAAAGACCAGCAGGAAGTTATTGCCAAAATAGATGCTGTCCTGCAACCCATCCGCGCGGAAATAAAGGATCTGGCTGCCATGCGTAATGACCTCAACGCCGTTTCAGCGGATATGACAGCATTGAACAAGGATCTGAAACAACAGCTGTCAACGCTATCTAACAATGTGGATCAATCTCTGAGCGGGTTAACACGGATCCAATCCGACATCTCATCCCTGTCGCAACGGAAAATGGATAAAGACGCGCTGCAGCTGGAGCTGCTCAAAGCCAGAAAAAGCTTTCAAAGAGATTTAGATGTCACCAAAGTGGCGATTAACAAGCGACTCGATTCAATGCTCAGCAGAATAAAGGATCTGGAAAAATTAGCGCAGGCGCCGCTGACATCGCCGGGACCTTCCAGCGGTTTTACCGAGCAGGAAATAAAGGAGTAACATGGATCATCAATTGCTGGCGGAAATTTTACAATCTGTGGCCGACGGTCAGCTGGCTGTTCCAGATGCCATCAACAAATTACGCCACCTGAGTTTTGAAGACATCGAATTTGCCCACGTCGATCATCACCGTTCGCTGCGTAAAGGCTTTCCTGAGGTTATTTTCGGTCAGGGGAAAACCGTTGACCAGGTCATCGGCATCATGGATAAAATGACCCAACAGGAAAACATATTACTGGTCACCCGGATTGAACCGGAAAAAGCCGACGCGGTCATTGCCCGCTTTCCAGATGCGGTTTATCATCCGGATGCCCGTATGGTTGTGTGGATGCTAAAAAAACCGGAAGTGATTGGCCGCGGAACCATTCTCATTATTTCAGCCGGCACATCGGATATCCCGGTCGCGAAGGAAGCGTTTTTAACTGCCCAGGCCATGGGAAACCGGGTTGAAACCATATTTGACGTGGGCGTTTCGGGCCTCCATCGCCTATTGGGTCATCAAGAAGCGATCCTAAAGGCATCTGTCCTGATTGTGGTTGCCGGCATGGAGGGCGCTCTGCCCAGCGTTGTCGCCGGAATGATCAGTCGCCCCGTGATTGCAGTGCCGACAAGCGTCGGATACGGGGTCAGCCTTGGCGGCCTGACGGCCTTGTTTGCAATGCTGAACAGCTGCAGTTCAAATGTAGCTGTCGTCAATATTGATAACGGTTTTGGTGCGGGGTATGTTGCATCAATGATCAACCAGCTATAAAATCTATTTCAAAAAGGCTATAGTCCTATGCAAACAGCGGATGCGATAACGACGTTTTCTCAGAGTGAAAAAATTAAGGGAGGGTTGATCTGGGCCACCCAGGCGGTTGAGCTTTTTAAAGCGTTGCCTGAAGCAGATAAATCCGGCGCTGTAAAGATCATTAAATCCCTGGTCGACATGATCGGCAGCGAAATACTGATATGCAAAAAGACAGCGCCAAATGAACTCTGGCAGGAAGTCGAAAAATGCATCGACACCGCCTTGGTCATGATCAATTCCAATGTGGCGCACGAAGCCGGCTACCATCTCACCCAGGCCCTGACTCAGGTGACCACTATCGGTCAGAGATCCATGACTATTTTAAAAGACGACGGGCTTCTGTAACATTGAAAACGCAAACATTTGCTGTGCATCCATCCTTTTTCAATCATACCGGACGGATTGTTCGGCACCTTTAGGCAAAATCCCGCAAACACTGCTATATCAATATTTCTAATCGGGTTGCACTCGGAGGAATGCATGAATAAAAAACAACGGATCCTGATTTGCTTTCTGATTCTGCTGGTGGACCTGGCCGTTTTCTTTCTTCCCCTCAGCGCCATATTCCTGGTCTATGTCATCTGGCAGAATCCGCCCTGGTTCAGGGAATTTTTGCAGCAATTGGATCAGCCGAATTTTTCAGCATAGCATTAAATCACTTCAGGATACATAAACAGCTGCAAGGTGGACCGGTAGGGGTTTAATTTGAAAAACGACAGGATCGGGATTGCGAGGTTGAGTGGATGTCAGTTTTCATAGCAATTGCCCGCCAGTTGGATGGAAAGTGCCGCACGCGATTGCAGAACCGATAGGGTAAGATCCATATCATGTTTACGCGTCTCGTCGGTTGTGTCCATTTTTTGCCGCCACGCCTTGCCGCCGGTATTATAAAATGCATAACACTTATCAACAGCTCCTAAAAAACAGGGGTTGTTGTCGGCATTACTATTTAATCGATCGATTTCCATTTTGGCCTGGTTCAGCAATTCAATAAATTCTTCGTAGCTCACGTTGCTTTCCAGGCTTTGTTGGATGTTGGAAAGAGCGGCCAGCACATTTCCTTCTTCCACCGATATTTTAGGCCCCGAACATGACCAGCCGCATACGAGCATACCGACCAGAACAACATCAATCAACGCGCGTTTATTCATTTAACTCGCCTCATATAACCATGATATATAATAACCTGCGTGGCCTAACGGGTTTCCCACTTTCTTTATCATAGCGTAAATCAAGGCTATTTACAAGTCTCATGTAAATTTAAATATAAATTTCAGTAGGTTAAAAAATTTCATTTCTTATATTTTAATTTTAGCCGGGCAAGGTCCTGCGCCACCTGCTGGGGATCACTAAAATTCAACAGCAGGGTAACATGCCGGTAGGCTTCAATGATCGGAATCGCCAAATTATCGGGATCACGGTAAAAGACATCGATGCGATTGGAAATACCGCTTACGCCCTGCATGCTAAACAGCAAGCGGCTCCGATCAAACATGCCGGATTCCTGCATTGAAGACATCAGCGCTGGCGGAATAAAAAGGTCTTCTTTTATCTGCGACAGACACAACCGGATGCCCTCCTGAATGCCTGTCAAATGAGTGGTCTTCTGGGAATCGTTCAGCAAATGCCACATATGGCCGTTGAACAGTTGATCGGTTATGGTGGAGTCATTTTCTCTCGTCAGTGCATTGCCTAAAGAAAAAACGAATATGATCAGTAGACAGGTGGATATCTGAAAAATTCGGTCGAGCATTGCTACACCTCCAGTTTTTGGGTGTCAAAAATGAATACCTAAACATAGGTATCTTCAAGTTGCTTTCAATGCCGCTCAACAATTCGATTTCTCCGTTTGACCCGTTGAGCCGGACGGGGATCTCTGATTTCTATCAGAAATTGGTCTGATGCGGTTATGTCAGACAAACGGAGGGCGCCGATTCCACGCAACCTTCAAGCGGCAGCAGGATCAAGTGGAATAAAGCCCACGAATATTTTTTCGCAATGTTTGCATCAGGCTGAGGTTGTAACGAATGCGTAAATTTTGCAGAGCCGCTTGATGAGAATATACCTCAGCGCTTATCTGTTCGGAACGGATTTACACAGCGCAGACGCTGCAATCTTGGCAAATGATGTTGTGGTAGCCGCGGCTTTCGGTGATGCCGCTGCAGATTCGTGGGCCGAATCCTCTTGATTTCTTGTATCCTGGCTGTCGATCGTCGAAGTACCGGTTACATCATCATCTGCTTCTGATTGTGCTTGATCATTTTCCTGCGGGTCAGATTGAATGCGTTCTACAGGCTTTTTTCAGTACAGTCCATTATTGATTATTCTGTTTGACGTCGGCGCTCGGGATTCCTTGTGCATTCATATGGGCAATACAATTGGCGCTGACGGCTTGCTCCTGTCAGAAACCCACTATAAATGCCGCACAGGCCTTAAACTGCCTTTATATCGTCAACCAATCGGCTAAATTGTGTAAAATAGGTTTCCCAGTTCTGCCAGGCCGTAAAATCATAAATGGGATGGGATTTCTGAAGTTCTTTTAGCCAGTCTTTTTCGGCGTCCATGCGACCATTGTCCAGCCGCACGGGGAATAAAACGGTCTTATTGCGATTGCGCTCTTCTTCGATGGCGGCCGCTACCTCTTTTTGAATCCATTGGCTTTCAACAGAAAATTTTGATAAGACCACCAACAGTTTATCCTGTACCCGTATCAGCTGATCTACTTGTTGTCGAATGGCATCCCCCATCTTCATTTCTTCGGGCGCATACCAGCAGCGCACGCCTTCACGCTGTAAGTCCTCCCCTATTCTTTCAATAAAATTACGATCATTACCGGAAAAACTGATAAAGCAACTATTGTGCCTAAAGGCTTTTTCGTTCAAATAACCGGTATAGGAAATAAAATGCTCCGGTACGCCTGCGCCCCTTAGGAATTCTTCTGGTATATTGCCCTTTGATCGATAAATGGTGTCGATACCTATGGTCGAGGGGCCGAAATGCTTGACGGATTTCAACCCGACGGTTTCACTCAGATCGTTGTCGCCAAAACAGCTCCAGGCAACGAAGGCTTCTTCAAGGTTGCTCTGCCTGAGTTCGGCTTTCGTTAGATTGGCTTCAATCAAATTGGCATCGCTAAGATTGGCGCCGTTAAATCTGGCCTTGATTAAATAGGCCCATCTAAAATCGGCCCGCTGGCAATCAGCTTTAGTTAGATCTGCGCTGGCTAAATCCGCCCGGATAAAAATAGCTCTTTTCAGATCGGCTTCACTCAAATAAGCCCCACTCAGGTAGGTCTCACTGAGGTTGGCTTCGCTCAGATTGGCCATATCGAAAATCGCGCGACTGAGGTTCGCGCGCCGCAGGTCGGCGCGGCTGAGGTTGGCGCCACTTAAGTCGGCCCAGGTCAGATCCGCACACCTGAGGTCGGTTTCGCTTAAATTGGCGCCTTTAAGATCTGCTTTGCTCAAATCAGAACCCGCCAGATCAGGCTCAGTGTCGACGTTATCGGTGCGCCATTTATTCCACGCTGCGACACCGTGCTTGAGGACTTCTAAATGCTGGGGAATAGCCATTGCGCTTCTCCTTAGGGGTCCGAATCATTGCAACTGCCATGCAACGGTCATCATCGCTGGGTTTAACAAAACCTATTGCGCAGCCGCTGTTTAAAATATCGGCCCATTTGACAAAATCTTAAATCGAGCAACTATTCTTGTTGCGAACTACATAACCTCTTAAAAATATGTAAAATTCTGCCCATTTTTATTTATTTTAATTCTTAAAACCATATGGGTAAAAAGGTTTCATGTACAGGCAACTTCCCTTGATTGCAGCAGATTTTATTGAAGCAGGAATTGGCATGATTTCTGCAAAATACAAATCAGGAAGGCATGCAAATCAATAATGATTCGTCAGAGGTGATTGGAATGGAGGCAAAAAAAATAGAGCAGGCGCCAGCAACTATTATCGATGTCGAACCAGAGGTTGATATTGAAGAAAAGTCCCTAATCCTTCTGGAGGGCAAACCATTCAAAAAAATTGATGAAACGATCAGCACACCCCATCAGTATGTCAGCCGTTATCATTACGAAACCCGGGACCTGGGTAGCTTCCTCGAATTATGCCCGCACTGCAGAAAACCATCGGTCTTGGCGCTGCGCAATACGGTGGTCGATACAGCCATCGGGTACCTGAACGAAAAAGCGGAAATCAGAGAAAGGCGGGTCAATCGCTGCCGTATCGGCTTCCTCATTGCCGGTCTGATCGGCATTGCCGGCGGCCTATACTATCTGTTTTTTCATTTGATATCGGGTTTCTGATTATAGTCGCGCTCGTTTTCAGGCACATCATCCACCCCAAAATCGCTACCTGAATTGCACCGAAGCATTCATGTGAGAAGAAAAGACTGTGCAGATCGTTGGTTCCGATTCGGTCTTTTATCAATTTGAACAACGCTTAAACGCTTTGGGCTTGCAGCGCTATTCATGGGTAACTTTTTTAGAATTTGGAACACTCAACTTGGGTTAAAGCTTATCGGCTCGGAACGTATTACAAGCCAGTACTTCGCCGCTTTTTAAACCTTGTTTGAACCAGCGCACACGTTGGGCGGAGCTGCCGTGGGTAAACGAATCCGGCGTCACGTAGCCTCCGGATTTGCGCTGCAGGCGGTCATCTCCGATGGCACTGGCCGCCCCCAGGGCTTCTTCGATATCCCCTTCCTCCAGGATCTGGCGCGCCCGGTTGGCATGATGTGCCCAGACGCCTGCGAAACAGTCTGCCTGCAACTCCTGCATCACCGAAAGCCGATTGCCTTCCACCTGGTTGACGCGCCTGCGGGCGGAGTGAACCTTTTCCGATATTCCCAGCAGGGTTTGAACATGGTGCCCGATTTCATGGGCAATCACATAGGCCTGGGCAAAATCGCCTGGGGCGCCGTGACGGTTTTTTAAATCCTGATAAAAGCTCAGATCAATATAGACTTTTTGATCGGCCGGGCAGTAAAACGGCCCCATGGCCGCCTGCGCAAAACCGCAGGCTGATTGCACGGCTCCGGAAAAAAGCACCAGTTGAGGCTCCCGGTACGTTTTGCCCATCTGGCTGAACAGAGCGTTCCAGGTGTCTTCAGTATCGGCCAGCACAACCGACACAAACTCGGCCAGCTCGTTTTCGGCCGCGGAAATCTGCCGAGTGGTTTGCTGGGTGCTGACGCTGCTGGTCGGGCCTATTTGACTGATGAATATGCTGGGGTCAACGCCAAAGTACATGGCAATCAATGCAATCACAACGATGCCGATGCCGCCCCCCGCGGCTTTGCGTGAGACCCGCACCCGGCGCCGGTCCTCAACGTTTGTGCTTCTCCTTCTACTTCTCCATCGCATGGTATACCTCCGAAATTATGGAATCGCCCAATAAGCGTTCTTCTATACAATTTGCACTTTTTAAAGGGAAATCAACCATTTGCAGGGCATTCAACCCAAATTACAGCAAACCTATTTTAGAGCCCGGATGAGTGCATCGGCAATAACTTCCGGCCGGGTGAACAGTGTTTCATGGCCGCCATCAACTTCAACCAAATTGAAATCCCCCAGCCCCTGGGCCATTCCCAGGTAGGCGCCCGGTGGCAAGGAAACATCGTCTTTGCAAAAAACGACCGACATGGGTAAGGTCAGATTTTCAAAATCTTTTGTGTTCACGGGTGTTGTGAAGAGCGCCAGGGGTTGCGGTACCAGGCGAGTGATAAGCAGATCCTGCATGTCGGTGGACTCTCCGCCCATGAGTTTGTTACGGACAAAGTCTTCGATCACGGGAACACAATTATCGGGGGAAGCCTTGGCGGCGGCCGTCATGCCCTCGGCTGCTTCCGGCGGCACAAGGTCAAATTGACGTTTTCCATCCGGCAGAACAAAGGCATTGACAAAAATGAGCTGAGCAATTTTATCCGGTGCTATGGGTGCTACCGACTGCAGCAGAAAGCCGGCACTGGAATGTCCGACCAGGACCACTGGTGACGGTTGCCGGTTCAAAGTTGCGCTAATTTTGTCGACGTAATATTCAAATGTAATGTGGGCACGATCATCATCCGGATGATGTCCCGGCATTGTCGGGGCTTCAGCCGTATGCCCGGCTTTTTCAAGCGCATTGATGACACCCTCCCAGCACCAGGCGCCGTGCCAGGCACCATGGATCAATACGAAATGGTGTCCCACAGCGAACCTCCTTTCGTTATCCATAAAGAAATAACCCCACCTCTCCATCTGAGACAGGGTCTTATCATCAGCGCATGATACCCTCCAGAGGTTATCTGGTGGCTTTTATTTAGTGTCTGAGAGACAAATCGATTCATATCTATCAGCATTGCGGTCAGCTGTCAAAACTATTCTGGGTTTACATAAACGAAAAGGAAGCGTCTATGCCCCCTTGAGCACAAAATAACGTTCATCTTGAGTCGAGGCTGCCGTGCTTCCTTATATCAAAAATCTAAGTCAGTATGTTTTTATGTCAAGAACGAACAGGTCTGCGGCTGACCGACCCGATATGGCCATTTGAATTTCTTTATGGCAAGGCTATGCCTGTCCCGTAGATTTTCTGCGGTGCCCGGGGCCGGAATCGAATCCCGCCCATATATGTGCCATATGGCAAAATATAGGCGGGATTTCGCCTGCGGCTCAACCGGCAGCCCTCTTGCCTCCGAGAGATTTTAAGTCGGAACAACCCTAAATTAAAAAGTCAATGATATCAGTACAAGGAAAAAATCCCTCGCGCCCAAAATAAAAGGGAGCGCAATGAGGCCTACCCCGATCAAAATAATATATCCTATACCGTCCACAAAATAGGAATATCCCATGAGAGCTATGCCACAGATAAGCATTAAAAGTTGTTGGCTCTTTTTCCCATAAGTAAAATAACCGAGCCCGATGATGCTGAAGATGATCATCGCTATAATACCGCCTTTTGTGCCTTGAAAAACACAGAAAGCGCAGAGCTATGCGATTTTGTGGCGGGTATAAGGATACGGAAAAAATCGGGAAATTTTATGGTAGTACTTACGGTTTGAAAGATCTATCTTGCTCTAGATCGTCCATAGTTTTTGAATATTTAGCTTTTGATGATTGACTAATTTTTGACAATAGACTGACCAGCAGATAGGTCATAAAAAGAATACCAGCTACACAAGCGAATATAATAATCTGTATTTTTGACATTATCCAACCTCAACAAAATATTTAATGCTAAGATGTATCATACATTATTATATCGGTACTTTAAATGTTTAATATTATTTTTATGTTTTGCACCAGCCAAAAAGATTTACTATTAAGAGGTTATTAATGCAAGGAGGTGCCACATGCCAGCGGGTTGGATTGAAAGATTAAAGGGTGAAGGCGTCAAAAAGTGGGCTTATGACAAGTTGGTGGCCGGTGATGTTATCTTTGTCGGTGACCGCTGCAAACAGGGCTTTCCCGTGGTAGCCGAGATTCAGTTAGCCGACGACGATGTAAAACGATTTGTAGGGATTGAAAAAGGCGTTACCATTATTTTGTGCGCGGAAGATCGCTCAAAGGACATTGCTGACCCGCAGCAGCAACTACTCTTTGATGAGATTAAATTTTATCTGGAATGTGTGAATTAGGCAGTTTCTATGCTTTAAGAATTATCGCATTGTTTAAATTGTTCTTTAGAGCCTCATCTAAAATCTTGGTTCAGAAAATCCCAAAAAATTTTACCGATGTCCGTTCAGATATTTAGCTCAAATTTAAATTTGGCCGATTTTTGAGTTTTTTAGGGGAGTATTTTGGGATGGGGTCATATGGTTTTAGATTCGATCAAGCTATCCACAAAATTTTGAAATTAGAGGTTCATAGAAGCCGGAATACACAATCAAACAAAATTATGGAATTCGATGCGCAATCCATCATTTAAACACTGTTTTTATTTTTTGGTTCCTTGAATGTAAATCATAACATGATGATGAGTTTAAAGTGATGAGGACTTTACGAGACCACATGTCACGAAAGGTGAGGTTATACTCAACCGGGGGATCTTCGGGGAGTGCTGGCAAGTCGCTGCAATATGCGCTGCCTGACACGCTCTGTGGAAGCGCGTTCTCCTTCGACAGCAGGCCCTCCGGGCCTGGTGTTGGACCTGGATTCTTTACTCTTTCTTTTCTTTTGTGGCGCTGGATATTTCTTTTAAAACCTTCTCCAGGTTTTCGAGTTCCCTGCCGTATTCAGCCCAATTTCCCTTGCGTAAGTAATCCTTGGCTTTATTATAGTGTTCCAAAGCCAATACGCCGAGATTAGAAATATCTCGAGTTTCAGCTATGGATGGGGAAACCAATTGTTGGGGCAACATCTGCCTGCCCAATAGCCGGCCTATGGCCTTATCAAGATTTTCCTCCATAATTAAGCGATTGCCGAAAGCGACAATCACCCTTTTCAATTCCGGTAAGGCCGCAAGGCTTGATGTGTCCTTTTGTAAAGAAACCCGCCGGCCGCCTTTCTGGGATGGTCCGGGTGGGGTCGATTCGCTTTCTTCCTGTTTTGCTTCCAGATAAACAGGCTCAACATAGATAAATGTATCACTGAGGGGAATGGCCAAAAGATTGCCCCTGATAACTCTGGAACCTCGCTGACCCCATAAACTCAACTCCCGGGAGATATCCGTTTGCTGATCCACCCGGGCTTCAATCTGCATCGGTCCATAGACCAGTTTTTCCTTGGGTAGTTTGTAGACTAACAAATTTCCATAGTTGGGTAGGTCACTTCTGGCGGCCAGCCAGCCAATCATATTATCTTTATTGGAAGGGGTGAAAGGGGTCATCAGGAGAAATTCCTCTTTTTCCTCTTCGGGCAACTTTAGAATGATATAGTAAGGTTCCATTTCCTGTCGGCTATCACCATATAGCTCATCCGGAATTTGCCAGAGATCTTCCTGATTATAGAAGACCTGCACATCTTCCATGTGATATTTCGTATATGTATCCACCTGGATTTTAAAGAAGTCCTTTGGATAACGGATGTGCTTTTTCAGATCGGCAGGCATTTCCTTGAAAGGCTTGAAAAGATCGGGGAATATACTCGCATAAGTTTTAACAATAGGGTCTTGTTCGTCAATAATGTAAAAAACCACATCTCCATTATAGGCATCGACAGTTACCTTGACTGAGTTTCGGATGTAGTTTAGTTCTTTATTTTTCAAACGGCCAGAAGATCGGCGAGAATAAGGATACATATTAGAGGTCGTGTAGGCGTCTTGAATCCAATAGAGCTTCCTCGCGGAGACAACCAGGTAGGGATCACTGTCATAATCGAGAAATGGGGCGATCACCCCCACCCGCCTGCCAATCCGGCGGTTATACATTATTCTGCTCTCTGAGCTTAAATATGTGGTAAATAGTATCTGGGGATCCAAAAATTCTATGGCAAATAAAAGTCTTCTGAAAAACGATTTGATCGGGACACCGCCCCTTCCCTGATAGATGGTATAGACGTTTTTGTCCCCCTTGGGGTAGTCAAATTCCTTGGTTTTCGTCTTTACCAGAACATATTCAGCAGTTTTTTCTCCATAATAGATCTCAGGGCGCTTTATCTTCAAGTCAGGTTCAAATGAAGGCGGCAGATCTTTGATGAAGAGGTGGGGCAGACCTTCGCTGGTCACTTCATTGACCGGGCTTGAGGCCAATCCGTAGCCATGGGTATAGATGAGGCGTCTGTTAACCCAGGTATTTGCCTTGGGAGGAAGTTGATTGACCATCAACTCCCGGGCAGATAGCATGACCTGTCGATACTGGTCGTTGATGAAGTAACGATCAACGTCTACATTGTTAAAATCGTAATATAGCCGAATGGTTTGAATTTGCCTGTAGGTTTGGAGTAAAGGCCGCTCGTCCCAGATTCTGATATTTTGAATCGTTGCATCATGCCGCTTGATGTCCTCCGCACTCAATTCGTTATTAACTTTAAAATTGACCTCTTTTATCCTATTCAGGTTGTAAGCTTTACGGGTATAATCGATATTGTAGGCGATGTAGGGTGATTCCTTGGCTAATTCATTGGGTTTGACCACAAATTTTTGCATCATGATGGGGAGCAGACTCCCAAACACCAACACAGCCACTAACCAAATTGCGGCACTTAGCCAAAGTAATTTAAACCTGAATTTAAAGGCGCTGAAAAAAACAACCGTGGCAAAGCCCAGGGAGAAAATTATCACAACCTTATAGGCCAGGATCTTGATATGGACATCGGTATAGCTGGCACCGAAAGCAGGTCCCTGGGTAGAGTACATGAGTCCATATAATTTCAGATGATAACTCCAGGCTATGAGTAGAACAATGATTCCTGCCAAGAAAATTAGGTGTTTTTTGACATTTGGTTCAACGTTAACTTTAGGGAAAGCGGGTGCAGCACCCTCTACTTGACTGAATTCACCTTCAATTTGGAGGGCACCATTTTTTAGATACCAACCTATAGTCACCAGACCGGCCGCAACAAAAAAAACTATCAGCCCGTCTCGAACGAAAAGATAAAAAGGAAGAGAAAACAGATAAAAACCGATGTCCATGTTAAAAATAGGATCCGTGCTGTCGAAAGGTTG
>JASFGH010000050.1:0-12816 GCA_050123865.1 Desulfobacterales bacterium
CCATCGCCGCAATATCGTCCGTTTGATGATCGCTGAACATCCGGAATCCTGTGTTGTTTGCAGCAAGGGCAACCACTGCCAGCTGCGTTGGGTCGCGGCACAGATGGGCATCGGCGAAACGGATCTGTATTCGATGCCGAACTACAAGCCTCTGGAACAGGCTAACCCGTTTATTATTCGAGATCTAAGCAAATGCATTCTATGCGGAAAATGCATCCGCGCCGATCATGAACTGGTTGTCATCGGCGCCATCGATTATAATCTGCGAGGCTTTGCGTCCCGGCCGGCAACGGTTCATGAACAAGGCCTCGAACGCTCGAATTGCACCTTTTGCGGCACCTGCGTTTCCATGTGCCCCACCGGAGCGCTCTCAGCCAAAAATAGCCGGTACGTCGGCAGCCCAGCGACAGAATCGTTTTCAATCTGTGGGTTTTGCGGCGTTGGCTGCAGCCTCGCCATGGGGCAATCGGCCGGCAAGGTCATCGATGTCAATCCAGCCCATTTAACCGACAGCGTCAACAAAGCCACCCTGTGTGTGCGCGGTCATTTTGCCCATGATTATTTAAACTCGCCTCAACGCTTGATCTCACCGATGATGCCCAAAGAAAACGAAGATGAAACCTCCCAGATGGCGCCGGTTTCATGGGATGAAGCGCTGGATCAGGTGGCTGATCGTTTGCGTCAAATTAAGGACGAAAATGGCCCGCAAAGCATTGCTTTTTTAGGTTCATCAAAGTGCAGCAATGAAGAAAATTATCTGCTTCAAAAAATCGCCCGGGCGATGATCGGCACCAACAATGTCGATAATGGCGGCTATGTTTCAGGGCAATTTTTGTCGACCATTTTGGATCAGAAAACAGGTGGAGGATGTCGTCCGATACTCTTTGATGATCTGGCAACAGCGGATGTCATCGTGGTTTTAGGAGCCGACCCCAACCATTCTCTTCCAGTGGTCAGCTACCATTTAAAACGCGCAGCTAAAAATGGCGTGCCGCTGATCGTGATCGACCCGCGCAAAACAGAATTGGTCAACTTTGCAGCCCTATGGCTTCCGATTAAACCCCGGAGCGATCTGGAACTCCTTAATGCCCTGGCCGCTTTGCTGCACCAAACAAGTGATTACGATTCTGAATTTATCGATCGCTATGCTGAAGGATTCAGTCTCTTTACCTACGCTTTGTCCTTACTCGACCTGGATAAGATCTGCCGCATGACCGGATTGCAGATGCAACAGTTGAAGGCAATGACCGAGCTTTTAAAAGAAAAGCGGATTGCGTTTGTTATCGGCCATGGCATTTTACAGCAGCGTTATGGCGTGCACACCCTGGGTGCGATTCTGAATCTGTCCCTGATGAGCGGAAGCTTGGGCAAACCCGGTGCCGGCATTTACATCCTTGCCAGAGAAAATAACCAGAACGGCGCCATGGATATGGGCGCGGTCCCGGATCTGCTGCCCGGACGAATGCCGATCGCTGAAGATCGCAACCGAAACACATGGGAACGCAACTGGGGGGTTAAAATTTCTCCGGATCCGGGTCTCAATATGTGCCGCGTTATCGAGGCGGCCGAAAGCGGCCGGCTTAAAGCCCTGTATATCATGGGAGAAAATCCACTGCGTTCCTTGCCGCAACCGCAACGGGTGAAAGCCGCTCTGCAAAATCTGGAATTCATTGCCGTACAGGATATTCTCGAAAGTGAGATTGTCGAACTTGCTGATGTGGTTCTGCCGGGTGCCGCCGCAAGTGAAAAAGACGGCTCCTTTACCAATCTGGAAGGCCGCATCCAGAGCTTTTCACCGGTAGTGTCGCCGCCCGGCAAGGCCAAACCCGACTGGGAGATTTTAGATCTGCTTGCCGCCCGCCTCGGGAATTCCGTAGCCTACGGCATTCTGGAAAAAATACGCGATGAGATCCGCCGACTGGTGCCCGCCTATGCCGGATTGAATGGTTCCGAGACGGCCTGGATCAGGCCATCCAGCCCGATGGCTGTATTCGGTGCCAGCGATACTCATGAAATGATATCTTTTTCAGCGGTGGTTTCAACCGCCGATGAACCCGATGACAGCGACTTCCCGATAACGGCCATATTGGGCTCTTTGCGCTGCCACCTGGGCAGCGGCACCCGATCGAGCGCCTCTGAACGCATTCAGGATTTTGACCCTGTTGGAAATGCGATCATCAGCATGGCGGACGCAGAAGAACTGAAATTAAAAGATGGGGATACCGTCAAAATAAAAACTCGCTGGGGTGAGATCAATCGCAAAATTGATTGCAGCCATCGCATCGCTGCCGGCCATCTGTTTGTCCCGCTGGCGTTCAACGCCAACGATGCCATGAACCTGATCGATTTAAAAGACCTGGCAGATCCCAATTCACACGGCTGGAAAACATGTGCGGTCAAAATAACCAAAGCATAAGGCGTACGGCACACGGCGCACGCTTTGCATAAGTTAATTTTCATAAATTCCAACCGTGAACCTTGAACCTTGAACCGGATTGAGAATAACAACTCAACAAATAAATCGCTTAAAAATTAATTTAGGCAACAACAGACCGATGGGGCACCCGAATGAAACCACCAGAGATCGACTGGGACCGAATTTACGACATTATCGAAAAGCACAAGGGCGATAAATGGGGGCTGATTCCGCTGCTGCAGGAAGTCCAGGAGCATGCCGGATATATTCCGCCTGAATCAATTGAGCCGATCGCCGCGGCCATGAACGTGTACCCCGCTGAAGTTCAGGGTGTTATTACCTTTTATGCAGGATTTGCTCTGGAGCCCAAAGGAAAGTATGTCCTCAGAGTCTGCCGCGGCACGGCCTGCCACGTCAAGGGCAGCCGCAGCGTTCTGCGCCTGATGCAAAAAGAACTGGATCTGAAGGAGGGTGAAACCAGTTCCGACTATCAATTTACGCTTGAAACGGTTGCCTGTCTGGGCGCCTGTTTTCTGGCGCCGACCATGATGATCAACCGGGATTATTTCGGCAAGCTTTCCCCAACCAAGGTTAGCAGCCTGCTGGGAGAGTATCAAAAAAAATAAAATTAGCCGTTTGCCGCCGAAGCATCTGCGGCAGACGGGATATCTGAGCGAAAGGGAGATCCTGCCAAATGGAGAAGCTTTCATCCATCGGAAAGCTGGAGTGGCTCCGCAATAAAATACAGTCCCAGAGAAAAGATGGGACTATCGAAGTACATGTGTGCATGACCGGCTGCCGGGCGTACGGCGCTGCCGGCGTACTGGAGTCCTTGAAAGACGAAGTCAAAGGCCAGAAGATTTCGGATCAGGTTGAAATTCGGGCCACCGGCTGTCACGGTTTTTGTGCCAAGGCGCCGGTGATTGCCATTGAGCCCATGGGGGTTCAATACCAGGAAGTGGAGCCGGATGATGCCGCCGAGATCGTTGCTCAGACCTTGAAACGCAGCCAGCTCATCGACCGTTTAGCGTATCACGAATCCAAGACGCAGCAACCGATATACTACCGCAACCAGATCCCATTTTATGCCAAGCAGGAACGCCGGGTTTTGGCCAACTGCGGTCGCATCGATCCGACCCGCATCGAACATTACATTGCCGACGGCGGCTATCAGGCCCTGGTTAAAGCGCTGTCGAAAATGTCACCCGAGCAGATCGTCGAAGAGGTTCTGACCGCCAAACTCAGAGGCCGCGGCGGGGCGGGGTTCCCCACCGGCCTTAAATGGAGATTTGCCCGTCAGGCCGAAGGCCGGCCCAAGTATACGGTTTGCAACGCAGACGAAGGTGACCCCGGTGCATTTATGGATCGCGCCATTTTGGAAGGCGACCCACATACCGTCATCGAAGGCATGCTCATCGGTGCGTATGCCATGGGCAGTGAATACGGCTACATCTATGTGCGCGAAGAGTATCCGATCGCCATCGAGCATCTCAACATTGCCATCGAGCAGGCCAAAGAACTGGGACTTCTGGGCGAAAATATCCTGGGCACCGGCTTTAATTTCGATCTCTCCTTGCGGCTGGGCGCCGGTGCGTTTGTCTGTGGTGAAGAAACGGCCCTGATGGCCTCCATCGAGGGCAAACGCGGTATGCCCCGGGCGCGACCGCCGTTTCCGGCGCAGGCCGGCATCGACGCCAAACCCACCAATATCAACAACGTTGAAACCTGGGCCAATGTCCGGCTGATCATTAAAAACGGGGCGGAATGGTACGGCCAGGTGGGCACCGAAGATAGCAAGGGCACCAAAATCTTTTCGCTGGCCGGCAAGGTCAACAACACCGGACTGGTGGAAGTGCCCATCGGATCGACCGTCAAAGACGTGATTTATGAGATCGGCGGCGGTATACCTATGGGCCGCGCGTTTAAGGCCGTTCAGATGGGCGGGCCTGCCGGCGGCTGTGTGCCCCCCCAATTTTTAGGCCTGCAAATTGATTACGATACGGTCCAGCGCATCGGCGCCATCATGGGCTCGGGCGGCATGGTGGTGATGGATGAAAACAACTGCATGGTCGAAATCGCCCGCTTTTTCTTAAGCTTTACCCAGTCAGAATCCTGCGGCAAATGCGCTCCCTGCCGTCTGGGCACCACCCAGTTGCTGGAAATTTTAACACGCATTACCCAGGGCAAAGGCCGTATGGAAGACATTGACACCATCCGCCAGCTGGGAGAGACCCTGACAGAGGCTTCCCTGTGCGGTCTGGGACAGGCCTGTTCCAAACCGGCCCTTTCGACCCTCAAATATTTTCTAAAAGAATTTGAAGACCACATCAAGGAACACCGCTGCGCCGGAGCGGTGTGCGATTCAATGGTGATTTCCGCCTGCCAGCATGCCTGCCCGGCGGGCATCGATGTGCCCAATTATGTGGCCGCCATCGCCGAGGGCGATTACCAAAAGTCTGTTGAGATCATTCGTGAGCGCAATCCATTCCCGGCGGTTTGCGGGCGTATCTGCATCCATCCTTGCGAATTCAAATGCCGGCGCGGAGAACTTGATCAACCGGTGGCAATTCGGGCCCTTAAACGCGTTGCGTCAGACTGGTATTTTAATAATATCGGTCCGCAAAGAGAGCCCTTTCCGGTAACCCGTAAGGAGAAAGTGGCCATCGTCGGAGCCGGACCGGCCGGTTTAACCTGCGCCTATTTTCTGGCAAAAATGGGGTACCAGACCACCGTTTTTGAAGCCCAGCCGGTGGCCGGCGGCATGCTCGGCATTGCGGTACCCGAGTTCAGGCTTCCGCGCAATGTGATCGAAGAAGAGATCGAGTATATCCAGAACTGCGGGGTTGAGATCCGCTACAACTCACCCATTGATGCCAAACACACCTTTAATGACCTGCTCGATGAAGGCTATAGCGCGGTTTTTATTGCCGCCGGAGCCCAGGCCAGTAAGCATATCGGCATTCCCGGGGAGGAAGAAGGCGTTGAGGGTATTTACTATGGACTTGACTTTTTGACCCAGGTCCGCATGGGCAAAAAGGTGCCTTTAAGCGGCAAAACGGTCATTGTCGGGGGCGGTAATGTGGCCGTCGATGTCGCCCGCACGGCTTTAAGAGCCGGTGCGCAGGAAGCACAAATTTTCTGCCTGGAACCCCGTGATGAAATGCCGGCCTGGGAGCAGGATGTGGAAGAGGCCATCGAAGAGGGTATCGTCATCAACCCCGACCTGTCGCCCAGCAAAATCATCCACGAAAAGGGACAGGTGACGGGCGTTGAGTTTACGCGCTGCATCTGTGTGTTTGACGATCAGGGCTGCTTCAACCCAACCTGTGATCTCGATGATACGCGCTTTGTGGATGCCGACAATGTCATTATCTCCATCGGCCAGGCTGCCGACATGTCCTTTTTATCCGCCGACAGCCAGCTGGAGCGTGAACTCTGGGGCGCACTGGTTGTGGACACCAATACACTGGCCACCAATGTACCGGGTGTTTTCGCCGGTGGGGATTTTACCACCGGACCGACCTTTGTGATTCGTGCGATTTCGTCCGGCCGGCGGGCCGCAATTGCCATCGATAAATACCTGGGCGGCGACAAGGGTCGCGTCTATATCCCGGATGAAAAATCCCCACGGCATACGGGCACCAAACTGGCGCTGGAAAAAGAAAGTATGGAAGATAAACCCCGGGTCGAGGTCGAAGTCGAAGATGCCCGGGAACGAATAACGGATTTCAGAGAAGTTGAAAAAGGATTTAGCGAAGAGGAGGCTTATCGCGAAGCCATTCGCTGCCTCCGTTGTGATCTTGAAAAAGAGGAGAATGCGATATGATTCGATCCATAACGCAAAAAAAGCCGGAAAAAGAAATTGAGCGCCTTTTAAAGGGGCTCAACCGAATTTTCATCATTGGATGCGGAACCTGCGTGACGCTCACCCGCACCGGCGGGGATCCGGAAGTACGGGAGATGAAAGCGGAGCTGTCCACCAAGGGTAAAATGGTCACCGGCCATACGGTGGTGCCGGTGGCCTGCGATAATTTAACCCGCGAATTTCTAAGCGATTTCGGCGAACAGATCAATCAGGCTGATGCGCTGCTGATCATGACCTGCGCCTTTGGCGTTCAGAACATTGCCCGGCAGTTGCACAAGATGGTGATTCCGGCTCTGGACACCCTGTTTATCGGCAAAGAAACAGCGGTGGGGTTATTTGATGAGATCTGCACCCAGTGCGGCACCTGTATCATCGGGGAAACCGGCGGCATCTGCCCGGTGACCAATTGCCACAAAGGCCTGGTCAACGGGCCTTGCGGTGGCACCAATCACGGCAAATGCGAAATCGATGTCAACAAGGATTGTGTCTGGACGTTGATTTACAACCGTCTCAAGGAGCTGGACCGAGTTGATTCCATGCGAAAATATCAAAAACCGCGCAACCATCTGGGTGAGCCCAAGCCGGGGAAATTTAAGCTTCCGGAAGCTTAAATTTAGTTAATGGTTATGGGTTCTTCGTTATTGGTAAAAATAGATAAATGAAATCTTGCTGAATTTTAATGGATCTTAAATAGAATGGGAGTTTGAGATGCCGACAAAATTTAAAGAAGCTCTGGAATCCGGCAAGTTTGTGGTGACCAGCGAGGTCGCTCCGCCTAAAGGGACGAACCTTGAAAAATTTAAGCACCATATCGAATTGTTAAAGGACAAGGTCGACGCCATGAATGTCACCGATCATCAAAGCTCGGTGATGCGTTACCCATCTCTGGGCGGTGCGATGATGGTCAAAGAAATGGGCGGGGAAGTCATCCTGCAGATGACCTGCCGGGATCGCAACCGACTGGCATTGCAGGCGGATCTGTTGTTTGCCTCTTCGCGCGGGATCCAAAATGTTCTCTGCCTGACCGGGGATTCGATCATACTGGGCGATCATAAAGAAGCCAAGAGTGTTTTTGACATGGACTCCAGCCAGCTGTTGAGAACAGTGCGCACACTGGAAGCCGGCAAAGATCTCGGCGGCAACGACCTGGACGGCGGGGTTTCATTTTGCGCTGGTGCCATTGTGACACCGGAGGCGGATCCGCTTGAACCGCAGCTGATCAAATTTGAAAAAAAGCTCGAAGCCGGTGCCGAATTCATTCAGACCCAGGCCGTCTATGACCTGGACAAGTTCAAGGAATTCATGGATTACGGCCGACAGTTTAATGTTAAAATTCTGGCCGGCGTTATTTTGCTGACCTCGGCGCCCATGGCCCGTTTTATGAACAAAAATATCGCCGGGGTTTTCGTCCCGCAGGATCTGATCGATGAAATGGCATCCGCACCCAAGGGCCAGACCCTGGCCAAAGGCATCGAACTTACGGGTCGCATGATCAAACGCATTCATGATGAAAATATGTGTGACGGCGTGCACATCATGGCCATCGGCAAAGAAGATAAGGTGCCGGATATAATGGCAGCCGCCGGCCTTATCTAAAAAGCGGTCTTAAAAATACATCTAACACTCAAGGCCTGCGTTAAAAACCGATTCAAAATGCTCGAATACTAACGTGTATGCTCCACTTTTGAATCGGTTTTCGCCTTGCCCTTGAGCGTAATCTACTATTTTTAAGACCGCTTTTAATATTTTAGGATGCTACCGGTACCTATTCTAATTTGGAAGGTTATATAGACGCATCAAACAGGATTGTCGAACAAAATCTGAAGTTCTAAACCCAGTTTGGTTTATATTTTTGATTTTTCATACTCGCCGGTAAAAGTTCCACCTTATACATTCAAAAAATTCTCTCAGCTATTTTCATGCAATGTTCAGGTATAAGGACCTTTACACTTGAGCCCCTTTTTTGCTATTTAGAGCCCAAAATAGGTTGTGCAAAGGTAAGGCCATGATACAAAAAATGCGAATTAAAAAAGCAGCTGTTAGCGGTCTGTTGGTAGTACTAATGGTAGCGGGCAGCTTTTCGATGGGGCTGGGCGCACAAGTTGATCCAGCGGAAAATTCGCTTAAAGTTGCCCTTTTGCCCATTTTAGACACATTTCCCTTTTATGTGGCTGAGGCTCAGGGCTATTTTGACCGCTATGGTGTTACAGTCGAGGCTGTACCGGTAGGTAGCGGATTGGAAAGAGATCAGCTGATGCAGTCCGGGGCCATTGACGGCATGCTCAACGAGATGGCCTCCACCGCCAACTTCAATCGCGAACGCATACAGGTAAAGGTCATTTCATCGGCCCGCAAGGCCTATCCGCATTATCCCCTGTTTCGCGTATTGGCCGCGCCCGGCAGCAACCTAACGGCTCCGGCCGATCTGAAGGGAATTCCGATCGGTGTTTCCAAGAACACCATCATCGAGTACGTCACCGATCGATTAATGGCGGCCAGTGGTCTGACTCCGGATCAAATCTCTAAAAAATCCGTACCGGTCATACCGGAGCGCTATCAATTGTTGTTGCAAAGCCAGTTAAAGGCAGCCACGCTGCCGGATCCTCTGGCCAAAAGCGCACTTGAAGCCGGCGCCGGCGCGGTAATCGATGACTCGGCCCACCCGCAATACAGTGTCAGCGTGTTGAGCTTCCACCTGGATGCCATCGAAACCAAGGCCGAGGCCGTGCGCCGATTTCTAAAGGCCTGGAATCACGCCGTGCAGGATATTAACGCGAACCCGGAGTCATTTCGCATCCTTTTGCTGCAAAAAATCCGGGTTCCCAAAAATATTCAGCAAACCTATCGTATTCCACCCTTCCCGCTACGGGAAGTTCCCAGCGCCGAACAATGGGCAGATGTCATGAACTGGATGGTTTCCAAAGGGATTCTAGCAGCACCCATCTCGTATAAAGACTCTGTAACACGTTCTTTTCTGCCCTGAATTTTGCATGAAAATTTTTTGCATGATAAACATCGAAGAACTAGCCTTTGCCTACAGCGGGCAGCCCCCCATTTTTCAGGGCTATGACCTCCAGATCGAACGCGGTGAAGCACTGTCCATCATCGGCCCATCCGGTTGCGGCAAGACAACTCTTCTGTATCTACTGGCTGGCTTGCGCCAGCCGACATCCGGCCACATTCTCATCGATAACAAACCAATAAAACGGCCGCGCCCCCGCAGCGGGCTGGTGCTGCAGGATCATGGTTTATTGCCTTGGCAAACGGTCAGAGAGAATGCCCGCCTGGGGCTGACCATCTGGGGATTCTACGGATCTGACGGCCGGCACGCGCCGGTCGATGAAAATATCAGCCCTCGCGAAGCCGATCAACGGGTGGACGGCTGGCTGGAAAAACTGGGGATTGAAAGCCTACGTGACCAGTACCCCCTGCAGCTTTCCCGCGGCCAGCGTCAGCGCACGGCTATTGCGCGCACCCTGGCCATGCAGCCGGACCTGCTGCTGATGGATGAGCCGTTTTCGGCCCTGGATGCACCGACCCGGGAGGATCTGCAAAAATTCATTATCGATTTGCACGATGCCACGGAATTGACCTATATCATCGTTACCCACGATATCGAGGTCGCCGTGGTCATGGGCAAAAAGATTCTGGTGCTGGCAAAAGGCTGTAATCAAAATGCCCATATGATCGATAATGCCTGCGCAGGGCCGACAGCCGGGCGCCGGCAGAATCAATTTCAACAGACCTGCGAAGATGTGAGGGATTTACTGGGGTCGCTGACATGAACAACAGGTTAAATATACACGCCGTGCTCATCGGCCTGCTGATGTTTTTTGCCATCTGGCAGGTGCTGGCATGGTTGGTTCAGCGACCCATCATGCCCTCTCCGTTTCAGGTACTGCCGATATTTTTCGGTTCGTTGTTCGGTGAGCTGGGGATTCATTTTTTGGCCAGCACCGGCCGCGTTCTGGCAGCAATTGCACTGGCCGTTGTCAGCGCGGTGCCCATCGGGCTCGGCCTGGGGCAGATGCCCCAGATGAATCGCATCTTTGCGCCGCTGATTGCCATTGTCTATCCGATCCCCAAAATTGTTTTCTTGCCGGTCATCTATGTTTTAATAGGCATTACGGATATCTCGAAAATTTTTTTGATTGCCTTGATCATTTTTTTCCAGATCCTGGTTGTTGTTAGGGATGAAGCCGCCAATCTGCACCCGGAGTTGATTCTGTCGGTGCGATCGCTGGGGGCCGGCCGCCGGGCGCTCTTCCGCTATGTGTATTTTCCGGCCTCTTTACCGGCCGTGTTGACAGCATTGCGTGTGTCGGTTGGAACGGCAGTTGCGGTCCTGTTTATTGCCGAGCAGTCGTTGACAACTTACGGGTTGGGATATTTTATCGTCGTCGAAACCTATCAGGTGCTGCGGTATCCCGAGATGTATGCCGGCATCCTGGCCATGGGGTTGCTGGGCTTGATTCTGTATTTACTCATTTACCATCTGGAACTGAAAGTGAATTGTTATCGGGCGGAAGAACCAAATTAAATATGATTAAAAAAAACTCTGAAAATATTTCAACAACAGTAGCCTGGAAGCTGGCGACCCGGCCGCGGACACTGCCGGCGGCCGTCGCCCCGGTGCTGGTCGGCACGGCAATGGCCATCGCCGATCAGCAATTTGCATTATTGCCGGCCGCAGCGGCTTTGATGGTCGCCCTGCTCCTTCAAATTGGCGTTAATCTGGCCAATGACTATTTTGACTATGTCAAGGGCATCGATACCCAGGACCGCCTGGGGCCGCCCCGGGTAACCCAGAGCGGGCTGATTCCGGCCAGACAGGTAAAAACTGGTATTCTGTTCACCATCGTTTTGAGCACCATCCCGGGCCTCTATCTGGCAAGCGTGGGCGGCTGGCCGGTTATCCTGATCGGATTGTTCTGTTTTGCGGCGGCACTGGCCTATAGCGGTGGCCCTTTTCCACTGGCGTCGCATGGGCTGGGTGATCTTTTTGTGTTTATTTTCTTTGGCCCGGTGGCGGTTTGCGGCACCTATTATGTTCAGGCGCTGCAGTTAACCCCGATGGTCTGGTTGATGGGCGCCATCCAGGGACTGCTGATCACCGCCATTCTGGTGGTGAATAATCTCCGAGACATTCAAACAGATCGCCGCAGCGGCAAGCATACCCTGGCGGTCATGATCGGTGAACGCGGCGCCAGGATTGAATACCTGCTGTTGCTCGCCATTGCATATGCCATTCCGCTCATCCTCTGGCTGGGCGGCGTAAGGTCGGCCTGGGTGATCCTGCCGGTCTTTTCCCTGCCCCTGGCGATTTATTTAACGCGCCTCATCTGGAAAAGCGCCGGCGGTCCGGTGCTCAATGAAGCGCTGGCCAATACAGCAAAGCTGGTTCTGGTCTACAGTTTGCTCCTGTCCATCGGCATCATCCTTTAATCAGGTTTGCCAGTTGCCGGTTAATCCTTTTCAGCCCATTAAAATAAATCAAAGGATTTTTCGCCAGGAGGCTTGAAAGCTGGCAGGCTTGGAGGCTTTGAGGCCAGAAAGATAGCAATCTATTAAGTGACCTATCCTCATAGCTTTCAAGCTTCCCAGCCTTATAGCCTCCCAGCCCCCCAGGTTAAAAAGATAACGCGTCAACGGGCAATCGGGAAACGGGATCAACGAACATGATGTTAGTAATTCCACGGGGTGGAACTGTCCGCAGGCGGTTTTTGAGAGAATGTTTTCAGTATGGTGGGGTCTTTTTCTATTTGGTTGAGAAAAAATGTGTCCTCGCGTGAAATCAAATCCGCATTCAAATCCTGGCCCCGGAGCAGAAGGCCCCCTTTGAATGCAATTCCTTTTTGGTAATAGGAGGCTAAAATATCCTCATCCCTTTTTGAAAGGACAAGGGTTGATCCACTGAAGGATTGGGCCTGGATGATCAGCGGTTTGGGCCCCAGGCGGTCCCAAGACAGGGCCAGGTCCCTAAAATAGGACCTGCCGATGGTGAAGACACCCTGTTGCTCTGCCCATGACTTTGAGAGCGAAAAACGCAGTTTAACTTTATCGCCGGCAGGCCCCACAATGGGCGGCCGGGAGTCCGGCGCAAACCCGTCAGGCACCAGGATGATCAGACCGGTTGGCGGGCCGAAATATTTATCGGCAAGCGTTCTCAGCGGAATCGGCCTGCTTTTGATTTTACCTTCGTCAATCAAACGATTGATCTGCATGATGGTCAGGTTGGCAAAGACATAACTGCCCGGGTCGGTGTAAGGATGCCAGCCGTCCCAAGTGAGCTCATTTCTGGCGAAAAACGTCTGCCGGCGGCCTTCATCATAAAAAACGTGGTGGGGAAATTTTACCAGGGCCGTGAAAAGGCGATTGGCTGGAAATATGTGAACGTTCGGATATTTCGCCACCAGCTTTCTCAAATGGCGGTTAAGCTGCTCATATTCCTCATAGCATAGTTTTTTGGGTCGGGGTTTAGCGTTTTCGATGCGGTATCCTTTAGGGGGTTTGCCCTGGCCACAATTAATTAGAT
>JASFGH010000051.1:0-12749 GCA_050123865.1 Desulfobacterales bacterium
AGAGGATTTAAAAGAAGACACAGAACCAGATAATACCGGCAATGCCGACGATCTGCAAAGCGAGCAGGATGACGATGAAGAGCAGCCGCAAGCAATTGTTGATTTTGATGCCGTTTTTATTCCGGACTATCCCAAAACGGCCGGCCTGATCATACCGCAACTGGCGTTTTATGACATCAGAGACGTTTATCTTCTCGGAACGAATCTGTGGCATTCTGGGGTCTTGATTAAAATGGCGTCCCAGTATGCACAGGGCGCCATTATGCCGGACGGCTTCTTTGCCGGAAGTGCAGAACCGGTCGTTCAAAATTTTGTCAGCATTTTTGAAAAGACGTATGAAGAAAAGCCCGGCTTTATCGAAGCGGTCGTCTATGATTCGGCGATGATGCTTTTTGGCGTGCTGGCACAACCCGTTATCCGATTCAAAAGTGATATCAAGAATTATCTTGTAAACATGCAGGCTTTTGTAGGCGTTACCGGTCCGACGCAATTTGATGAAAATGGAGAGGCCTTGAAGGAGCTGCACCTGCTGCGGATTAAGGGCCGGGAGTTTGTGGAGCTCATCCGCTAGCCGGTATTCAGGCCGTTTGGCCTGTTTGTCCGCTGCTAGTCGTTTTTAAGGGATCCCTGACCGGTCGCTTCCAATGCGCTGCGCCACAGGGTTCCGGTCGGATTAATCTGTTTGCGTTTGCCGGCAACCGTCTTCATGGGCACATGGACGAAGAAGTTATTCCAGTGCCCGATGAGCAGATTTGTTTTACCGGCCATACCGGCATGTACGGCGTTGCGGCCCAGGAAATTGCAAAAGACACGATCGTTGGCGTTGGCCGGCAAGCTTCTGATCATATAGCTGGGATCGATGTATTTTATGGTGATGCCCGTGTTTTTGGCGTCAAAATGAGAGATAATGGCCTCTTTCAGATACAGGCCGATGTCTTTGAGTTTGATATTGCCGGAGGCATCCCGTTCGGTTGTTTCATCATCGAAAAATTTTTGACCGGCGCCCTCCGCCGCCACGATAACCGCGTGCCCCCTGTCTGCCAGCCGCTTCTCGAGCGCACTCAGTAGACCATTAGGCCCATCCAGGTCAAAGTTGACCTCGGGAATAAGCACAAAATTCACATCTTGCTGTGCCAGTGTGGCGGTGGCGGCAATGAATCCCGAGTGGCGTCCCATCAATTTTAAAAGACCGATGCCGTTCGGATACCCGGCTGCCTCGTTATGCGCGCTCATAATGGCACGAGTGGCAACGTCCACGGCTGTTTCGAAACCAAAAGAGCGGGATACAAGGTAAATATCATTATCAATGGTTTTAGGGACACCGACCACGCTGATCTTCAGATGGCGTTGCTCGATGGCATCTGCAATACGCGTAGCTGCCATCAGCGTGCCATCCCCGCCGATCATAAACAGAATGCCGACATTCATACGCTCCAGACAATCGACGATATCGCTTACTTCCTGCGGCCCTCGCGAAGAACCCAAAACCGAGCCCCCCCTTTCATGGATATTGGTGACTTCGTCGGGTGTTAGGTCGATGATATTATGCCCGAATTCCGGGATAAATCCCTGAAGGCCATAACGGATGCCGTAGATATTGCGGACACGATAGCCATAATGAAGTTCAAGAACGATTGAGCGGATAATATCGTTTAACCCCGGACACAGACCGCCACACGTCACCAGAGCGCAGCGTAATTTGCTGGGGTCAAAAAATATATGGCTTCTGGGACCGGCCCTTTCGAAACTGGCCGTTGCCTGTCCTTTCTGAATCTGCTGCGCTAGACGGCGTGCATCGACGTCGATTAGCACATGCTCATCGTCTGGGACAAAGGAGATACTGTTGGTATCGCCCCTAGTGCAGTTTGGAACCGGTGAAGGTATTTTAGCGCTGCCCAGATTGGGAATGTCGGTTTGTATTGGTTCTGAATCCATTATCACCTCAAGCGAAAGACATGGGTCTTTGAAACGAAACGGAATTTGTTGCCGGTTAGCGCCTTTCAATCGAATTTATTCACGAAAGAACCAGATGTGTGCCAAAGTAATGGCGGATATCAAAAAGTCAATCTGCCGCGACAATCAATCCCCGACCTGAATAAAACCTTCGATCTGGCGCATTTTATCCGGTCCGGATTACACCTTCAAAGCCAAAAATGCGATGATCCTATAAGTTTAGCATAGATGGTCTTCTTTTTCTAAATTTCTATTGACAAGCCGCAATAGGCCAACTATATTCCCCCTCTTTTAAGATTTGTTTAAACTGGCATAAATTTTGCCCAAATGTAGCCGCATATTTTTTGTTTCATCATTTAGCGCTGGAAGGGGGTGATTCCAATGGATTGCGCAACAATTAAAAAAGGCAACGAGTGCGCCTTTATGACGCCTAAAGGCTGCTCTTACAACGGCGGCATCTGCCACCAGATCGTCGAACAATGTAACGGCTGTAAAAGGGGTACCCAGCTCTCCAGTGGCTGGTACTGCAGCGCCTGCCCGGATCCCACCATCAAATGGAAAAATGGCAATTGCAATCTGGCCACCCACGTAACAACCGAATCCAACAAGGCCAAAACAAAGATTAATCCGCTCAAAGCGTCCAAACGCAAGAGCCGCTAAGCCCGTTCATTGTTTTTATAAAAACCCCGTCCCTGTTCAGGGCGGGGTTTTTGTTTAACGAGCACCCTGTTTGCGCCAGGCGCCCAGCTCACCCGGATAACTTTTCAAGACCGACCAGCTGAATACAAATGGCGACCAGTTCCATGGCGGCTTGGATATCCTCCAGAGGTGGAAAGGAAGGCGCGATTCGAATATTGCGGTCCTGCGGATCCGTTTTATAAGGATATGTCGATCCGGCCGGTGTTAGTTTGACACCGGCTTCAGCGGCCATTTTAATGACAGCTGAAGCGCAACCCTGCAATGTGTCGATGCTGACAAAATATCCCCCCTGTGGTCGGCTCCAGCGGGCGATTTGTTTCCCCTCCAGTTCGGTAGTGAGAACATTTTGAACCGCATCAAATTTGGGTCTTAAGATCAGCGCATGTTTTTGCATGTGCGCCTCAATACCGGCCAGATTCCTGAAAAACAGGACATGGCGCAGTTGGTTGAGCTTGTCGGGACCGATGGTTTGAAAGGCCATCTGGTTTTTTACCCAATCCATGTTCGCGTGACTGCCTGCCATAATGGCCAGGCCGGCGCCGGCAAAAGAGATTTTGGATGTCGAGGCGAACATATAGACGCGGTCCGGGTTACCGGTCTGTTTGCAGGCGGACAGGATATTCTTCAGCGGAGCCGGACTGTCCACCAGGTGGTGAACGGCATAGGCGTTGTCCCAATAGATTCGGAAATCGGCAGCCCCGGTCTTCATCGTGGCCAGACGGTCGACGGTTTCATCGGAATAGACAATGCCGGTTGGATTGCTGTATTTGGGGACACACCACATGCCCTTGATCAGGTCATCTTCAGCGACGATGTCTTCGATGACGTCCATTGCAGGGCCGTTGTCTGTCATCTCAATCGGTATCATTTCGATACCCAGGTATTCGCAGATAAAAAAATGGCGGTCATATCCCGGACTCGGGCACAGAAACTTAATCTTGGGCAGCTGCGCCCACGCTGGCGCGCCGTCCATCACGCCTTTTACCATGGCGCGCAAAATCGTGTCATGCATCAAATTGAGGCTCGAATTACCGCCGATCAACAATTCATCCGGCTCAACCTCCATATATTCGGCAAAAAGCGCTTTGGCCGGTGGAATACCATCAAGTCCGCCATAGTTGCGGCAATCCAGGCCATTTTCCGTACGGTAGGCTTTGCCGGTATCACCCTCCAGCATCCCCAGCGCCAGGTCAAGCTGTTCGGGACAGGGTTTTCCCCGGGTCATGTCCAGCGCCATCCGGCGGGACTTAAAATCCTGATAGCGCTGCTGTAATTCTTCTTTAATACGCCGACGATCCTGATCATTCAATTTTGTGAAATCCGTCATTTGCCAAAATCCTTTTGTCTGCTGTTCATTCGGTTGACGTTTACCCTCAATTCCACCAGCCGCCTCTATACCATCGGATAGATAAGGCATCAAGCCCGGATGTTGTTGTTTGCAAAATGCCTTAATTATTCAGGATGAGCCATTAGGCGGTTGATGAATGGCATTGCCAGAAGCTGGGAATCCAGGAAGCGATAAGGCCCGGAAGCATGCAAACTCGCACATAAGGGCCATTTGGGATCGCAACTTTAATAGTTGACCTTAACCAGCGTCAGCCCCCGTGCCGGCGCAGTAATACCGGCCTGCGAACGGTCTTTTGAATCCAGGATTTTTTTAAGCTCAGCCGCTGTTATTTTCCCCAGTCCCACATCCACCAAGGTTCCGATAATATTGCGCACCATGTAACGTAAAAAGCCTTCGGCTTCGATTTCAAAGATCAATATACCGCCGGGCTCCTCGATGAGGGTGGCTGAAAACACCTCTCGGGTGGTATCTTGCCTGGGGCCGCTGCCCTCGAATGCCTTAAAATCATGGCGGCCTTTAATATGCGCCATAGCAGCTCTAATTGTTTGCCGGTCCAATGGTTTGCGAATGAACCATGCGTACTGGCGCCCGATAGCAGCCGGAACGGATCGATTTAACATTTTGTAATGATAGGTTTTACTGCACGCGTCATATCGGGCGTGGAAATCGGTGGCAACCAATTCGCAATCTTTGATGATAATATCATCTGGCAACAAACTGTTTAGTCCGCTGAAGAATGATGCCGGCGCCAGGCGGGTATCACATTTAAAATTAGCCACCTGGCCGGTGGCATGCACACCGGCATCCGTGCGCCCTGAACCAATAAGTGTCACCCGGGTAGACGTCATTTTTTCCAAGGCCATTTCAATTTCTGCCTGAATGCTGTGATCTTTTTTTTGGCGTTGCCAGCCATGATAACAGCTGCCGTCGTATTCAATCGTTATTTTAAAATTTTTGGTCATAAGCGCTTTGGTCCGGCTTGCGCGTATCTGTCTTAAACCAGCAATGCCAGCGATAAAGAAAAAAACGATAACAGGGTCGACAGCGCGATCACTGCTGATGCCAGTCGGGTATCGCTGCTGAGCTGCGCAGATAGAATGTAAAGCGCCGTAGACGTTGGCAATGTAAAATAGATCATGCCGACCTTAAAGGAAATTCCTGTGGTGCCAAATGTCTTCAGAAAAAGATATCCGAGCAGCGGTAAAATGATCAATTTAAACACGCAGGCAACCAGCGATAATTTGTAATAATTTTTAATGCCACCGAGCGTCAGTGCTCCGCCAATGGAAAGCAGCGCCAGAGGCAGGGTGACAAAAGAAGCCAGGCGAAAGGTGTTGTCGAGAAAGACCGGAAAACCGCCGATCCATTTCCAGTAAGCAATGCCGGCCAGACAGGCAATGATCAACGGGTTGGTCAGCAGTGCTTTAATGGTAAGCGCCAACCGTTTTTGCAGCGATAGTTTGTCTTCGGCATACCAGGTGAGAGTGCTGACGGCCAGGATGTTGATCAGTGGAATAACCAAACCGATTAAAATGCTGAATTGCCGGGCACCATCTTCCCCCAGGGCATTGAGGATTACGGCCATGCCGATATAGGTGTTAAAGCGGTAGCAGCTCTGTGAAAAGGAACCGGCCTGAAAGGCGCCGACTCTGAAAACTTTGATATAGAGGCTGCTGAGGATATAAACGCTGATCACCGCGCAAATGGCGGCCTTATAGAGTCCGGGATCGCCGATGCGGTCCGATGCCGCCCCACCAATCTTCCAAAAAAGCAAAGCCGGGAAAAAGATAAAGTATATGAGTTTGTCGGCTGTCTTTAAAAACACATCATGGGTCAAACCCGTGCGTTTGAGCAGATGACCGAATAGCAGCAGGGCAAACACCGGAAAAAGGTTATTGACAACCATCTGTTTTATATCCTGTCGCAGGGCAAATTGCCCAGAACGGATTCAAGTTTGTCATCCAGAGACGCTGAAAAATATTTTACCAGAAACCGCCGACTGCAGGCCCTGCAGCGCAGATAAACGTACGGTCACGCTCTCTCAATGATCAGCTCAGCTCTGCAGCGCGGGCAAACGGCCAGGTGTTTATCAGTCATCTGGGAATCTTCCTTTAAAAAGCAGTGCGCAGCCCGATGGACCGTTGACGCAACCGCTTTTGGAATGTTGTTATTTCATGGGCAGGGTAGCGAAAAGAAATCGGGCTGTCAAATGCCCGGTTGATAAAAACAGGCGTTGAGCGCTGGTCGGACATCGTAGTAGACAGTTCTATCGTTTTTCTATATGATAGCTGCATTCACCCGAAATGTAATGAGCAGTCTGATTTTTTCGGATCGCCAATCGTTCATCAGCGAGGAGCGCATGTGCCAGGGATACCAATTTGCAGGCGTTGCGTCCGGGTTGAAGCAGAAGGGCCAAAAAGACCTCGGGCTGATTTATTGCGAACAACCGGCGCATGTTGCCGGCGTGTTTACCCGTAATCAGGTAAAGGCTGCACCGGTTATGCTGGACATGCAGCGCATTACCGCCGGCATCTGTCAGGCAGTCATTGTCAACAGCGGCAACGCCAATTGCTGTACGGGAGAAAAGGGAATACGCGATGCGGTCTCCATGGGGCGTCGGGTCGCCGAGTGGCTCGGTATTGCCGAAGAACACGTGCTGGTGGCATCCACAGGCGTTATCGGCGAGCCGCTTGCCGTTGAGCGAATTCAACGGGCAGTTCCGGGTCTTATCGAAGGGCTTGATCCAGCTGGGATTTCCAATTTTGCCGAGGCTATTATGACCACCGATACCGTGCCCAAAATTGTCAGCCGAAAAGGAAATCTGGATGGTGTTCCCTTTACGGTAACCGGTGTGGCCAAGGGAGCGGGGATGATCCGCCCGGACATGGCGACTTTGCTGTGTTTTATCATGACCGATGTCACTGCCGAGCCGTCGCTTTTAAAAGAGGTGCTTGTGAACGCTACCAACCGCACTTTAAATCGCATCACCATCGATGGCGATACCAGTACAAATGATACGGCCCTGCTGCTGGCCAACGGTCTGGGGGGAGCGGTGGTTAAAGGCAATGCCGCCCAAAAGACATTTTTTAATCTTCTGGAAAGCGTTTTAATGTCACTGGGCAAAATGCTGGTCAAAGACGGTGAAGGTGCGACCAAGGTCGTCGAGGTGGTCGTTCAGGGGGCCGAATCCGAGCGCGCTGCCCGTCAAATTGCCGATACGGTTGCCCATTCGAATCTGGTTAAGACCGCGCTGTTTGGTGAGGATGCCAACTGGGGAAGAATCCTGGGGGCTGCCGGCAGAGCAGGGGTTCCGGTCGAAGCGGAGTTGATCGATATTTTTTTCGGGGAGGTGTGTATGGTTCGAAATGGGTTGGGGTGCGGCAAAATAGCAGAGAAGGAAGCGACTCGGGTCCTCAAAAAGCCTGAATTTTCCATTCGCATCGATTTAAAGTCCGGCACGGCTGAAGCATCGGTGTTTACTTGCGATTTTTCCATTGACTATGTTAAGATCAACGCCGACTACCGCAGCTAATGGTTTCCCTCTATAAATGGCTATTTTCCCGCTGAGCTGCGTTCTCCGCAGGTTTATGACCTCAACGTACTTACAAGTACGCCTCGATCATAAACCTTTGTGCGGCCTTACTCCGCAAGAAAATATCTCATTTCTAAATGGAAACCATGGGTTCTTTATTTGTTCAAAGTTTTATTGAAAAGCATAATGCTTATAATTAAGGAATTAAATCTGGGTGCGAGGCTGGATCTGCAGAGGAACTCTAATGGTTTAAAAGCAATTTTACTTACTGTTATTTTATTATTTTTACTTTAACTATGGCTGAGATGCGGTTGCAAAAATTTCTTTCCGGAGCGGGTATATGTTCGCGCCGCAAGGGTGAAACGTATATTAAGTCCGGCTGGGTAAAGGTTAATGGAACAACCGTCACACAGCTGGGCGTAAAAGTTGATCCTGAGAGAGACCTGGTTGAAGTCGATAGTGAGGCCATTGAATCGAATGCCGCGTCGATCTACATAGCGCTCAATAAACCCAGGGGCTATGTCTCCAGCTGCCACCAACCCGATGAAAAAATTGTACTCGATCTGGTGGACCTATCCGATCGAATTTATCCCATCGGACGATTGGACAAAGATTCAAGCGGGCTTTTGCTGCTGACCAATGACGGTTTGTTGCATCATCAACTCTCCCATCCGTCTTTTAACCACGAAAAGGAATATGAAGTCAAAGTTGCCCAAGCCCTGCCCGTGGGCGCATTGGCAAAGCTGACGAAGGGGTTGCCGATGATGGGAACCCGGACGCGCCCGGCAGCTGTTCAGCGAATTTCCACCCGACGATTTAAGATTGTTTTGCAGGAAGGCAAAAATAGGCAGATCCGGCGCATGGTCCGCAAAGTGGGCAATCAGGTCGTGAGTTTAAAGCGGGTTCGAATAGCCAACATCAAGCTGGGTGATCTGCGAACCGGCAGCTGGCGGCATCTGACCCCGGAGGAATTAGAGGGCCTGTTAAAGGCGCGCTAGCACAAATTCAGTTCGCTCTTTGACGCTGGCCAGCGGGACGTGAACGAGCTGATAGCCCAGCGATTGATAATTTTCTTCGATGAGACCACCCAGGCGGTCGGCCGTTTTTTCATCTTCGGAGCGTACCGGATCAGCCAGAAAAGTGAGTCTTTCAAAAAGAAAGACTTTTCGATATCGAATTGTTTGGCTTTTCTGCAGGGGTTCGGCAGGGTCCAATCCACACAAGGTATAGTAGGCGATGCTGTCGGGTACGGCGCGATCCAAAAAGATAATGTTATCGCGAGCCAGCGCTGCTTCCAGTTTGACTTTTGCCATAAGGATATGGCGCTCAAACGCCCCTTCATCTGCTTTTATTTGTTCAAGGGTTTTGCCCCGGGCCAACTCGTCATCAATGTAGGCCCGGGCGACTTCGTGAACGACCGCGTAGCCCATTTTCTCCAGCTGTTTGATCACAGCTGTTTTACCGGAGCAAGGCGCCCCGGTTATAACATACCAGTTGGTCATCTGTGCGGGTGCCTTCATCAGATGGCGCTGGCACCGCCGTCAACATTCAGGGTTTGACCGGTCATAAAATCCGATCCGGCTGAGCACAGAAAAAGGGTTGGATGGGCAATATCGATGGGTTCGGCAATGCGACCCAGGGGAATGGTATTAACAACGGCGTCATGCAGGACTTTATCTGACCAGAAAGGCTCGCTAAAGCCGGTGCGAACCATACACGGGGCGACCGCGTTTACCTGAACATTAAACGGTGCCAGTTCCTGAGCCATCACTTTGGTCAGCATTTCGATGCCGGCTTTGGCCACGCCATATATCCCCATTGCAGGGGCGGATCTTTGAGCGGCAATTGACGATATATTAACGATTTTACCGTTTTGCTGCTCGCGCAGTATTTGACCGGCTTTACGGGAACATAAAAACGTGCCGTTTAGATTGGAATCAATGATTTTGCGCCACAGTTCGGGATCGGCATCCACCACCGCGCTAATGATGTTCATGCCGACATTGTTGATCAGGCCGTCAAGCCGGCCGAAGCGCTGCAAGGTTTGATCGAATAATATTTCGACCGCCTCGGATTTGGCAATATGGGCCTGAAGCGACAAGAGATCTTTGCCGGCTGCGAGTTTTTCAGCGGCCTGATCGAGGCCATCCTGCTTGCGCCCGCAGATCACCACCCGGGCCTTTTGCCCGAGCAAGCATCTGGTGATTTAATATCCGATACCGCGGCTGCCGCCGGTGACCACAAAAACCTTACCCTCAAGGCCGTAATTGATGGGATGCATGCCAGCCTCCTTATGCCTATAGCACTCTGTAATTTATATACAGACAACCGCACGCGCATTGATTGCTGACCGACGGGAAGGGGCCTTGAGCTTATCGCTATTCGACGAAAACCGTTTGTCCGGGATAAATTTTAGAGCTCGGCCAAAGTTGATTTATTGAAAGAAAGCGGTTCAGGGCCATATTGTGGCGCTTGGCAATTAAAAAAGGGCTGTCTCCTGATTTTACTTTATAGGTCTCTAAACTCTCAACCTTTGAGAGCATTTTCTTGCCATCAAATATAATGAGTCTCTGGCCTTTATGCAGGCTAGTGGATGACAATTGATTGAGCTGTTGAATTTTTTTGGTTGTCGTGCCGTATTTTTTAGCGATGGTCCAGAGCGAATTGCCCTTTTTGACGACATGCACAACCCGGCGGCCGTGATGCACGTTTAGCGTTTTAGGCGATCGGTAATGATAACCGCTGCTGGGTATTTTAAGTAATCGCCCGGCAACGATATAGTTGGACTTGCGCAAATTGTTTGCCCGCATAATTCCGCCGACACTGGTCCGGTAGCGCTTGGCGATTAACGACAGGGTTTGACCGGGACGAACACGGTGATAGACATAGGCTCGTTGCGGGGGGTGCGAAACCGGGATTTTATCCAGTTGGGTTAACAGAAATTCACCCTTATAAGGTGGCACTTTAAGCGGATATTCATCCTCAGGGCTGATCTTATACCGCAATTCGGGATTGAGTTCGTAGACCTTGTTTTCGCTTACGCCAATCGAGCGGGCAACATCCTTCAGGTGCATCTGCTTTGAAATCATAACCGTCTCATATTGGAGCGGCATATCCACGGCTGCCAGGTTCAGTCCATACTTTTCCGGCTGGTCTAAAATATGAAGGGTTGCCAGAAACCGTGGCACATAGCGTGCGGTTTCACGGGGCAGCCGTTCGTAAAGATCCCAGAAATTGTCTAAATAGTTAAGGTTCTGGCGCCGGATGACATTTAACACCCTTCCTTCACCGCAGTTGTATGCGGCCAGGACAGTCGTCCAATCACCAAAAATAGCGTGAAGCTCCTTAAGGTAATCAATGGCAGCCCGGGTTGATTTTTCCGGATCCATGCGCTCATCGATTAATTTGTTTCTTTTGAGCCCAAACTTGTAGCCGGTAGAAGGAATAAATTGCCACAGGCCCAATGCCCGTGAGCGCGAAAGCGCCTTTACCTTGAAACCACTTTCGATCAGCGGCAGCCAGGACAGTTCATCGGGCAGTCCGGCCTCCTTGAGGGCAGCCACAATGAGTTGACGGTAGCGACCGGAGCGCTGATAGGATTGGACAAAGAATTCCCTTTCAGGGCCAACGGTAAATCGATCAATTTCAATCTGGACATGTTTATTCAAGACCCTGGGAATCTCGTTATAGCTTCCGTTTACAACAATATTGCGAGAGGCATATATTTCCAGTATACGCTTTGATATCATAAAGCGCAGGTCCTCTTTTTGTTGGATGAGTTTGGCATGGTCGGTTGTATCAGCCGTCAGTATCAAGGCATAGGCCTGGTCCAGCGCGTCCAGCGCATTTTCCAGTTCTCCGTTTTGCCAGAACTCCTGAGACACCTGGCACAGATCAAGAGCTTCGTCCAAAACGCTTTCACTCTTTTTCGCTAAGACCTCGGTTTTATCTTCTTCGTAAGATCCCAGTTCTTGTTCGTCCAGCACAGAGCCGTTGACCTTAAAGGTGTTGACCGTACGATTAAAGCCGGCGCTCCCATCGGAATTGCCGGCGGGGCTGGTCACCACATCCGTCGCTTGAGGCTGATGGTCCGCAGACTCGGATGGGTTTTGAGTTAAATGTCCGCAACCTATAAAGAACATCCACAAACAGCACGCGAGAAAATAAAAGCCTCTTTTCATCGTTTCAATTCCTATTCTCATTTTTTTTTGTTATATCACCATTTCCTAAGTTAGTAAAACGAAATGCAGAAATCTTTTTGTACGGATGATATTCATTATCGTCAGTTTTTATAAAAACTTAACTCTGGCCGGTTGCCGCCGGGCAAAAACGCAGCGGCGGTCAGCGACCACCGGCGTCATGCCCCTGGTGTCGACTTTTTTGGGATTTGATTCGAAAAAGCTTGAAAGACCCTGGAATTAATCGTAGAATATCGTTTTAAAGTAAACAGCATTCGAATAGTGAATCATGGTTTCATTGATATATTCATATGTTATCAGAATTTTGCCTGAATGAATACCGAAAATTAATATTAAAAAAGGATTCCCTCACCTTCAACTTAAGCCATCAAGGACTGACATAAGGTTTGCGCGTTTAACTCAGGGCCCCTGGCTTAAGGTTTCTGATCTAAATTCCACCAGACCGCATAAATTGAAATATCAAAAAAAACATTAAAATAATGAGAAATTAATAGAAAAAATCCAAAAATAATCATATATTATTGTCTGATCACTAATAACCTATAAAAATAATATATAAAAGCGCTTGCTATTTCTGATTTTTCTATATAAAAATGGTAGTTTTAGGTGCGGGGAATCATCTCATTCTATAGTCATCAGTTTAAAATAATTTTAAGCGGTTAAGTTGTTAGGCCAGCGTAGCTCAGCTGGTAGAGCAACTGATTTGTAATCAGTAGGCCGGGGGTTCGAATCCCTTCGCTGGCTCCAGATCTGACAGCGGGTATGCCGTGTTTCCTGCAACCTTTAAGCCATGGCCATTTGAGCGTGAATTTAACATTAGGTGGGGTTCCCGAGTGGTCAAAGGGAACAGACTGTAAATCTGTCGGCGAAGCCTTCGGAGGTTCGAATCCTCCCCCCACCACCAACCTTAGCTGAGTCGTTTGTAGGAGATTTCGGTTTTACCTTTAGGGATCGATTCGAACTACATGACTTCCTGCATGAATTTGATTTCAGTTTTTGTGGGAACAGTTTTAGTCTC
>JASFGH010000052.1:0-12580 GCA_050123865.1 Desulfobacterales bacterium
AATTGGCTTCTGATACCGGATGGGGCCCTGAAGGATTTCAGTTTTTAGCGATCACCCATCCCCATTTTGCGGACCTGATGAATCAGCGAAAAATTCCTTTTATGGCTCTTGCCGATTATGATGTTGCACCTTACGGTTACAATGACTTTTTTGATGCACCCCAGCTTTTTTGCAGTAACAAAAAACTGGGACTCGGTATCGGTAATGTAGATCGCAACTATCCCCTTTTTGGGATTCCCACCTTGCAACTCTGCGGCAGACCGTAGATGGAGAACATAATTCTCTAAGCATAATTGAAAGCAGCTATCTATGCAAAAAAATGAACAACAATTATTAGAGCGTTTGGACCAAGCTATCTTAGACGTTATTCATAACCCCAAAAAGACTCAAAAAACTGCCTGTATCGCAACGATATTATGACAAACGCTCTAACATGTAAATTGGGAACATGAGAGATATGCGCCTGATTGAAGGAAAATGCGCTAGATAAAAACGAGAAGCTATTTTCTTTCTTCGGCGATCGGATCTCTGTCAATTGCCATCTGCCTTTTGCCCGCAGCTTTCTGCGATCTTGTTTCAGCATGCATGAACCGCACCATCACTGCATTTCTGATATCCCGAACTATCAAGTAAAGCGCCGGGACATACAGCAGGGTCAGGACGGTGGCCGCGAGCAGGCCGAAACAGATGCTGATGGCCATGGGGATTAAAAACTGGGCCTGGAAACTGCGCTCCAGTAAAATGGGTAACAGCCCCGCAATAGTGGTGATGGACGTCAACAAAACCGGTCTAAACCTGGCCTTGCCGGATTGCACCACTGCTGCTTCAATGTCTATGCCGCTGCGTACTGCCCGGTTGATAAAATCAATTAAAATCAATGAGTCGTTGACCACGATTCCGGAAAGCGCCACGATGCCAAAAAGACTGATGATGGTAAATTCCTTGCCCAGGACCAGATGACCGAAGACCGCCCCGATCAGGCCGAAGGGAATCGCTATCATAATAATTACCGGCTGGATATAGGATCGAAACTGGCTGGCCAGCAAAAGAAAAATACCCATCATGGCCAGCAGATATCCGGACTTCATGCTATCAACCGACTCGCCGGTACGTTTGGCCTGCCCTTCCAGATCATAGCTAACGCCCGGATAACGCTCCACCAGCCCGGGCAAAAAGTTGGCTTTCAGGTCGGCTACAATCTGGCTGGCGTTGGCCGTGGTTTCATCAATGTCGGATATGACCGTTACGGTTCTTTTGCGATCCACCCGATTGATGATCGAATAGGCCCGGCCATGGGTGATATCGGCCACCTCTTCGATGGGAATTTCCCGGCCGTCATCAGTCCGGATCCGCATTTCGTCAAACCCGGATAGGCTGCTGCGTTGCTTATCCGCATAGCGGACCATCACCTTAACATCATCCCGGCCCCGCTGGATGCGCAGGGCTTCTTCTCCGTAAAAGGCCTGGCGAACCTGACGTGCGAGCCCGCGCATCGTCACCCCGATGGAGCGCGCACCGGGTTTAACCCGCAGCTTTTTCTCCTGCTTGCCGGGTCTAAAATTGTCGGAAATGTCATAGGTGCCGGGATAGGTTTCGATTTCTTTTTTAAGCTCATCGGCGGCCAGGCTGAGCTGGTCAAAATCCTGTCCGCTCAACTGAATTTCGATCGCATTTCCGGCCGGTCCCCCTTCCAGTGTAAAAAACGCCAGCCGATCGATACCGGGTAATTCGCCGACCTGACTGCGCCAGCGGTTCAAAATTTCATTGGTCGACACGCCCGGGCGCTGCGCGGAGGTTGCCAACTCCACCCAGACCTCCCCGACATGGCTGCCGATTTGGGAGGGTTTCCAGTCACGCCGGGGGATCAGTCCTACAAGGGCAAAGGTGTTTTGGACCAGATTACCGTTTTCCTCTGAGAACTCAGGGAATGCGGTATTTAAACCAAATGCTTTTTTCTCAAGATGCTGAACGGTTGTCTCAGTTAAGCTGATCGGTGTGCCCAGCGGGTAGTTGATCTCAGCGATCAGCCAGTCACTTTCGCCTTTGGGAAAAAATACAAAGGGCACATAACCGCCGGCTACGATACCCAGGCTGATGATGAGCACACCAACGCCGATGGAAAAGGTAAAATATCGATTCTTGACCACGTAGTGTATGGCCGGTGTATAAATCCGATTAATCGTGTATTGCAGGAGTTCCTCGACGCGCTTTCGCAAACGCTCGAGCCATGAATTCACTTTTATCTTTTTTTTCTCGGATTGCAGTAGCGCATGATGCAAGTGCGCGGGTAGAATGATCAGGGCTTCGCCCAGCGATACGATCAAAATGATGATAACCGCCATGGGCATCACTGCAATGAATTTACCCATGATGCCGGCAATAAACATCAACGGCATAAAGGCCACAACCGTGGTTGAAACCGCCATGACCACCGGGCCGCCGACCTCTTTAAGGCCGTCAACAACAGCCGCAGATGGCGATTTGCCCCGATTATAATGCGTGTAGATATTCTCCCCCACAATAATGGCATCGTCCACCAGGATACCCAGGGTCATAATGAAGGCAAACAGCGAGATCATATTAACGGTTTGGCCGAAGGCGTTGAGCACTAAAAAGGCGGCCATAAACGAAATGGGTATCCCGATCGCCACCCAGAAAGCCAGCCGGAAATTTAAAAACAGGGCCAGTGCAATAAACACCAGCGTAATTCCCTGAGCCCCGTTGCGCAGCATTAAATCGATGCGATCGCGCACTAAAATGGATAGGTCGCCCCAGATGGCCAGATCGATTTCTGAGTTCACCTTGTAATCTTGGGCAGCAACGTAATTTCGAGCGATGTCGGCAATTTCGATAATATCCTGCTCGCTGGTGCGGCTGATCCGCACCACAGCCGCTGGTTTGCCGTTAAAGCGGGCCTTGATGTCGTCATCTTTAAAGCCATCGATGATGCTGGCCACCTGGCCGAGGCGCACAACGGTTCCGTCCGCCAGCGTAATCAATGGAATATTTTCAAATTCATTGCCGACATAAAGCTGGCCTTTGGATCTGACCAGAATTTCCCCCTGGGCGGTCTTAATCCTTCCGCCCGGCAGGTCGATACTGCCGGCCTGCACGGCGTTGACCACCTGGCCAAAGCTAAGCCCGTAGCGCCGCAGGTTATCTTCGGACACTTCGATCGCGATTTCATAATCCCGCACGCCCACCAGTTCGATCTGGGTGATCACCTCAGGTTGCTTGAATTTAAAGGCAGACCAAAAACCCCGTTCGGTTTTAGCCTCTATCTGCGAAACAATGCGCGCGTCCAGCAGGTCATCACGAATTTTTTCAGCCGCCTGTCGCAGATTTCTTTCGGCCACATCCCCGTAAGCTGCAATGTAAATCGTCGGGTCCCGGTTTATAATTTCAAGCACAAGCGGCTCTTCGGCTTCCTCGGGGAAGGTGTCGATACGATCCACTTCTGCTTTGATCTCATCCAGTACCTTCTGAACATCCGTGCCGGATTCGAGCTCCACTACGACTTCGCCGTTGCCTTCGCGCGCAGTGGATATCATGCGGTCAATGCCCTCGATGCCCTCGATCTGCTCTTCAATTTTGATGCAGATCCCCTCCTCCACCTCTTCCGGGCTCGATCCCGGGTAGTCTACGCTGACAACAATCATATCCAGCGCAAACTGCGGAAACATTTCCCGGCGCATCTTCATCACCGTAAACAACCCGCCCACGATGATGAAGACCATGACCAGGTTAACGGTAACGTGATTTTTTATCGACCACTTACCCAGTGAACGCATGTTAATAGTTATTGGTTATTGGTTATTGGTTGGGGAATTGACTTTACTGTTTAAATACTTATTATTCCATTTTATTGTGTCAGTGCATTAGAAATATTGTTTCTTCCCAGGTCATAGTCTTCTTTAGTAATAAATCCTTCATCGATTGATGTGATCAACTTATCCGTAAGCTCGAATGATAACCCTCGACTAATGCGGCAAAATTGCAGGTTCTTTTTATAGTGAAATCGCCCGCATCCTTCTGCAATATTTTGAGTCGTAGATCGAGCAGCCCTTTTCATATTATCAACTATTGAATATTGCTCGTCTTTGGGATAACCTTTTATGAGTTCTGTAATAAAATTAAGCTTTTCCCTACATGCCTGCCAGCATTTCAAATCTTCGAAGCTTTTGAGGGAATCATCGGCCATTCAATTAAATCTTATTCCTGATAACGAACAACAAATAACGAATAATAACTACTTTATTCTGACGAGCATGCCGTCCGTAACATCTGATAGTGGCGTTTTGATGATGCGTTCGCCATCCGAGAGTCCTTGGCTGACAATGACGGAATCCTTAAACGCTCGCAGTATATCGACGGGCTTTATTTTCAAACGGTCGCCGTCAACCGTATAAACCCTATCTCCCGGATAGACGACGTGTCGTGGGAGGACAAACGCCTGCTTCACCTCTTTGCCCTTAATCCTGGCAGTTACAAACATTCCCGGCCGCAGGCGTAAAGCATTGATTTTCTCACCGGAGCTGGTTAATGCGTCAACTTCGATGACTACCGGCAAAGTTCGGGTTCTGTCATCCATCTCTGCTTTGACCCGGGTTACTTGCCCATTCCAGGTCATGCGGGCACCTTGATTTTCGAAAATAACGTCGGCCTCAATACGGGCGCCCCCGTTCAAATCCGCCGGCAGCCATTTGAAATCCTTGACCGGAATTCGCACCTCGATTTCCAATTCGCCGGTGCTGTAAATTTTGCCCATACTCTGTCCGATGGTGACATGCTGCCCGACTTCAACGGTTTTTGCCAGAATCCAGCCGTCAAAAGGCGCGATAATAGCGGATCTTTCCAGATCCAGCTTGGCGGTCTCAAACATCACTTTAGCCATGTCCCGCTGGGCCAGCAGTTGCTCTTTCTGGGGCCCCGTCAGGGCCAGCTGGTTTTCAAGGGCCTGTAAGCGCTCCTGGCTTGCCAGATATTGCTGCTCGGTTTTATCCAGGGTAGACTGGGAGATCACTTTTCGATCGATCAATTTTTTCAATCTGAAATATTCATTTTTAGCGAGCGCAACATCAGATCTGGCAATTTTAATGCGTGCCTGCAGGTTCAAGACCTCCTGTTCAAGACGTTTGATCTCCGCCTGGGCCTGTTTGATCTGAACTTTGGTGCGCTGCACGTCCAGTTCGTAAGTGCGGGGATCAATCTGGATCAGCGGGGTTCCACGGGTAATAAAATTGCCTTCTTCAAAGGTCGGGTCCGTTGCAACAATCTGGCCCCGGACCTCGGCCACCAGCAGAAGTTCTTCACGTGGTTTAACGGTACCGTAAGCTTCGATGACCATCTGTACTTTTTCAGACCGGGCGGCAAATACTTCAACCAGACGGCCCTTGTCTTCCACAACGCGGCGTTCGGCTTTGGGTCGCAGGATGACCAGCACGGCTGCAATGAGAATCGCGGCCAGAATGACCACAAACACCCGGATTGTCTTAAAAGTGGCTCCTTTTTTCATAGCTCCATTCTTCTGTTGAAAGCATTTGCGAACTTATGACTGCTCACGAAGGATACCATAAAACCGATGAAAAAAATAGCCGCCCGGTGACACCATACACGCAGACGGTTACATAAAGGCCCCTTAATATTTGAAGGTGCTCATTTACCTTCTTGGATTTTTTCGGTCAGAACCGGCACGAAATCAAGAAGGTCGTCGATAACCCCGACGTCTGCGACCTGAAAAATGGGCGCTTTGGGGTTTTTATTCACCGCCACGATATAGGGATTGCCTTTGATACCGCCCAGGTGCTGGAAAGAACCACTGATACCCAGCGCCAGGTAAACTTTGGGTTTGACCGTCTGCCCCGAAGTCCCGACCTGGCGCGCCTTTTCAAGCCATTTGGCATCAACGATCGGTCGGGAGCAGGATACGACAGCGCCCACCGCCTCGGCCAGTTCTTCGGCAATTTCGATATTATCCTGATCTTCGATGCCGCGGCCGATTGACACCAGAATATCTTCTTTGGTAATATCGACGTCGCCGGCCTCGGCCTCGACAATTTCCAAAAATCGCCGGCCAACGGATAGATCGCCGATTTTCGATGATTTATCAACCACCTGCCCGCCGGGTGATTTGCTTTCATCCGGTTGAAATATGCCCGGGCGAACATTTATAACGGCACCGGCGGAAATATCCGCTGTCAAATGGGTGCTAACCTGACCGCTGTATTCCTGACGAATCACTTTAAGGGTGTTGCCATCCAAGCCCTCAAATCCGGCGGCATCGGATACAAACACCGAATCCAGTTTGACCGAAAGACCTGGCGCAAGGTCCATGCCAAAGGTATCATGCGGCACGAGAAGGACAGCATCCGTCGGCAACACAGCCACCAGCAATTTTCGAATGGCTTCAGCATTCGGGTAAACCAGCGCTTCATTGTCAAATTTCCACACCTCCGCAAAGGAGGCAGACAGATCATTGCATACCGCATCCAGATCTGCACCGGAGCCGGTTACAATAGCAACTGGTGAGGCATCCGGAAAAATATTTCGGGCGGCTGAAACGAGTTCTAAAGCCGTATCATCGGCAACACCATTTTTATGTACGATATATGCGAAAACCTGTGCGGCCATTATTTTATTCCTCCTTTGGCTTTTAATAGGTCAATCAACTTTTCAGCAATCTCCTCACTGCTGCCTTCGAGAATTTCAGCGCCATCGCCAAGCTCCGGAACGAAATAATCGACCCGTTTGACCGCGGCGCCGGATTCACCCACACTGGAAGCGTCAATGCCCAGATCAGAGGCTCCCCAGATCGGGATGTCCACCGAGGCGACCTTGCGGATACCACGAATCCCCACATATCGAGGCTCATTGATACCGGTTTGAATGGACAAAACGCAGGGTAGTGCAATTTCGTTCATTTCCTGGTTGCCGCCTTCAATTTCCCGGCCGACTTTCAGCTGGCTGTCGTTGGCAACTTCGATAAAATTGACAACCGAAGCAAAGGGAACATCCAGCATAGCTGCCAACATGCCGCCGATCTGGCCGGCACCATCATCTGCCTGTGCGCCGGTCAGGATCAGGTCATAATTACCCTTTTCTACCACCGACTTTAAAACCGTAGCAATTCCTTTTCCGTCCGACCCCTCAAAGGCATCATCGGATACCAGGATTCCGTTGTGGGCACCCATGGCCATCTCTCTTCGGACCACTTCTTCTGAATCCTCGTCCCCCAGGGAAACCACCGTCACGGCACCGCCCACTTTGTCAACGATTTGGATGGCCTCTTCGACCGCATAATTGTCCCACTCGTTGACCGAATAAACCAGATCGTCGCGTTCGATGTCCGATCCGTCCCGGTTGACTTCGATTTCATTTTCTGCAGTGTCCGGAACCCTTTTGACACAAACCAAGATTTCCATTTTCACCTCCCAATATCAATAATTAGGTAAAGATGTATTTTAAATATCAATTTCTAAGAGATAAACCCTAAATTCGAATATCGAAATCCGAAACAAATTCTAATTTCAAAAATACCAATGATCAAAACATCCGTTGCCCTTTTATATGTTCAAATGTTCGACCTTCAAGGGCACATTGTTTTGGATTTTAGATTTGGGTTATTCGAATTTGTTTCGCATTTCGGTTTTCGTGTTTCGGATTTAATGCCGCTATACAGTTGCAAAACAACGCCATCTACCTGATAAGCAGGTGCTGAGTAATAAGTTCAGTAAGATCCAGCGCTTCCATCTGCCCTTCCAGTCCGCTGACCTTGATGGCGTCTTCTATATTCACCAGGCAAAACGGACAGGCGGTCACAATCACATTGGCGTCTGATTTTTGAGCCATTTCCACCCGCAGCACCCCCATACGCTGTTTTTCCTCAGGCTCATAAAAGAGCATCAGCCCCCCGCCGCCGCAGCAAAAGGACCGATCCCGGCAGTTTCCGGTCATCTCAATTCGTTTGATTCCTGGAATCGAATCGATGGTATTTCGCGGGTCATCATAGATATTGTTGTGCCGACCCAGATAGCAGGCATCATGGTAGACATAGATCTTGGAGGGATCTTCAACCGCTTTGAGCTGAATCTTGCCGGATTGAACCTGGCGCACAACCGTCTGGCTGATATGCTCCACCGGCGGCAGCTCGCTGTAGTCCTTTTTCAGAGCATTGAAGGCATGCGGATCAGCAGTCACAATGCGTTGCACGCCTGAATTCAGGATAGCCTCTGTATTTTGATCCCGCAGGTCCTGATACAGCATCTCTTCACCGAAGCGTCTGGCTTCATGGCCGCTGTCTTTTTCAGCTTTGCCGAGAATGCCGAAATCGATTTCGGCCGCATACAGAATTTGTGCGGTGCAGCGAGCAATCTCCTGCATGCGGTCGTCAAAGGAGGTAATGCTGTCGACAAAGTAAAGGGTTTCGGCCTCAGCACCCTTTTCAAGAATTTTGACACCGTTTCCTTCGGCAAGCGCCTTGATCCAATCGGCGCGCTTTCTTTCCATCTTTCCCCAGGGATTGCCGCGTTTTTCAAGTGAGCCTAACGGCTTTTGCAGGGACTGGGGTACCTGGCCGTCATCGACCATACCGCGACGCAAATCCACCATCTTGTCGATATATTCAATCCCCAGAGGGCATTCCTGCTCGCAGGCCCCGCAGGTGGTGCATGACCAGATTTCATCTTCATCATATATATCACCGATCAATGGTTTGGCCTCAGCACCGTTGCCGCCAGTCAGCGGATAATGCTTGAAGGCATAATCGCGCCCCTTAATGGAAATGAAGCGCGGCGAAAGCGGGCGTCCGACGGCATTGGCCGGGCAACGATCGGAGCAGCGGCCGCAATCCGCACAGGAATAAAAATCAAGCATGTGTTTCCAGGTAAAATCTTCAAAGACCTTGACGCCAAAAGAATCCAGATCATCCAGCTGCTCATCGGAGATTCCGTATCGCACCGGTTTGATATTACCCTTTTCAACTCGCATGAAAAACACGTTGAAAATCGAGGTAATCACATGGAAATGCTTGCCCAGCGGCAAAAAGCACAGGAAAAAGAAAAAGGTCAGATCATGAATAAAATAGGCGATCAGATGCGTATTTTGCAGTGCCGCTTGAGAAGAACCGCTTAACATATGGCTAAAAAACCAGGCCAGGCTCAGGGGTGCCGGAAATTCGGCATGCAGCCCCTTCTGGGTCTGGGCGGCCACCAGGCTGGCTTCAAATAAGCTTTCGCTGATCATCAAAGTTGAAATCAAACCAAGGACAAAAATGGCTTCAGCGGTATGATCTTGTCCGTAACGAGGCGGCACCACATAGCGTTCGGGTTTAATGATGCCCCTGCGCACGGCGGCGATCACACAGGCGATCAAAACCCAGGTGGCGGCGTAATCTTTTAGCACATTATACGCCTGGCCAAAAAATCCGCTGAATCCGGGCAAAACAAAATTTTCTGAAAAACCCAGTATGACCAGCTGGGTAGAACGGGCGCCTAAAATAATAAAACCGGTAAATATAAAAATATGGATAATTCCGGCCAATAGATAGCGCGGCTGACGCCACTGGGCCAACCAAATTTTAAACGTCAGGCCGATCCGTTGCCCGATGCAACAAAACCGCTCATCGGGCGCCGCTTTGACCAGCGGCTGGATCCGGCGAAACATGATATAGGCAAAAATGGCAACACCGACAAGCGGTATGAGGATGGAAAAAATTTTCGTCGGAATGCCGACTACGAACGCAGCAGCCGGTGGAACCAAGGCAGATTCCATTATATCAGTTTTCCCCTTTTTAGTATCTTATGCAATTTCATATGCTTATGCACTACAGATGTGGATGACAGCATTTAAACCAAAGGAGCATGCATATCAAAAATTTCAGCTTCGGGCAATAGCCCTCAGCAGGTTTCAGGTTTCACAACCTGAGGTTTCAGGTGTCAGTATTAAAGTGTCAGTCTTTCAGAGGACAGAGGTCAGAAGCCAGAAAGACAGATATAAAAAGCTTAAAAAGGAATATTTCTATCTGACTCCTGTTATCTGTCTTCTGTCATCTGCTTACTGACACCTGACACCCGTCTGCGCGGACGTAGCCGCTACGGCGCGGCGAAGGCCCGAAACCTGCCACCTTTTATCATTATTTGCCCCCAAAGGCATCTTCGGAGATATCGATGGCAGCCGAATCGGCGGCCATGATCACGTTCATTTTGCCGGTGCTGACCGGCAAAACTGAATGCACGAAAAACTCGGCACTTTTGACCTGACCTTCGTAGAAGGCGACATCCTTTTTGCGGGCGCCGTCTTCCAATCTTTTCGCTGCCAGGGTGGCCCGCCATAACAACAGCCAGGCAAAAACCACATCGCCGCATACTTCCATAAAAGAATAAGCATGAGCAAAAGCGCTCATGCGGGTATCCATTGATATGGCTGCCTGGCCGATGTGCAGCATCACCTCTCCCAGCTTATTCACCGCAGCCTCAACTTTGGCGGCTGCGCTTTCGAGTTTTGAAATGGCTTTAGCAGCCCCCAATGTCTGCTGGATTTCGCCCAACAGATCCATGACCGGTTTGCCTTCGTTCATGCCGAGCTTGCGGGCCAAAAAATCCATCGATTGGATGCCATTGGTGCCTTCATAAATCTGGGTAATCCGGCAGTCCCGTAAGAGCTGCTCCATGGGATATTCTTTGATGTAACCGTAACCGCCGTAAACCTGAACCCCTAAGCTGCATATCTCAAAGGCTTTGTCGGTAACATATCCCTTGGCGATGGGAATGAGCAGGTCAATCAAGCCCTGGTATTTGGCTCTATCGGCTTCTTTTGTGCTCAGACGCGATTTGTCCTCGCAACTTCCGATAAAATACAGCAGGCTGCGCATGCCTTCGACATAGGCTTTCATGGTCAACAGCATGCGCCGGATGTCAGGATGTTCGATGATGGGCACCGAGGGGGCATCGTCTTCCTGAGCTTTTAACAGATGCCTTCCTTGCACGCGCTCGCGTGCGTAATTGACGGCATACATGTATGCCGAGCTGGCACAGGCAAGGCCCTGGAGCCCTACCAACAGCCGGGCTTCATTCATCATCTGGAACATGGCCCGCATACCTTTGTTTTCCTCACCCAGCAGAGTTCCCCGACAATTGCCTTTGCTGCCCAGGGATAGGGAGGCAGTTGAATTGCCGTGAATACCCATTTTTCCCTCGACGCCGGTGCAGAGCACATCATTGGGCTCACCCAGGCTGCCGTCGTCATTTACCCGGATCTTGGGCACCAGAAACAGAGAAATCCCCTTGGTGCCTTCCGGCGCGCCTTCAATACGGGCCAGTACCGGATGAATGATGTTTTCCGCCAAATCATGTTCACCCGAGGAAATAAAGATTTTGTTGCCGGTTATCGAATACGTGCCGTCGTCATTTTTAATGGCCGTAGTGGTCAGCGCGCCCACATCGGAACCAGCCTCGGGTTCGGTTAATAACATCGTGCCGGTCCATTCACCGGTAAACATCTTTTTCAGGTAAAGCTTTTTTTGTTTTTCGGTGCCAAATGTTTGAATCAGCCGACCGGCCCCATGGGTCAGACCGGGATACATCATAAAGGCAAAATTGCCACCGATAAAAAGGTCATTAACAGCCAGAGACAGGCTCACCGGCATACCCTGCCCGCCCCATTCCGGATCATCTGAAAGGGCGATCCATTCACCTTCCTTAAACAGCTCCCAAGCCTTGTGAAAGGATTCCGGCACGGTCACCCGACCGTTATCAAAACGAGTGCCCTCACGGTCACCGTCGATATTGATTGGTAAAAGCTCCTTGACCGCCAAATTACGGGCTTCGGATACGATCAAATCAATGGTTTTTTTACTAAATTCCGCATATCGCTCATGCTCGCTCAGGGTTTCCACCTGGAGCTGTTCATACAGAACAAAATCAATGTCCCGACGATCTGCTATGGTTTGTGCCATCATGAATCTCCTTGTTTAGTTTTTTCATCGGCATATGACCAGATCCGATGATATCTAATCCGTAACGCTATCCCTTTGTTCGATTCCTTTGATAAACAGTTCGACCAGCGGATCGGCCATGGAAACCAGATCATAGTCCTCTTCAGCATGCAGCCAGGTATTAATGACTTCATCCACTGCGCCGATTATAAAGCGTTTGACCAGGCCGACATATAAATCTTTGCGTATCGCACCTTCCTGCTGACCCTGTTCAATTATCTCCGATATCAGGTCCCGATACATTTTAGACATTTCTCGAATCTGGGCCTCGGCCAGACGGCTGTTCTGATGGGTTTCAACCTGGTAGACAACCGCCCCATCTTTGTCACGCTGAAACTCGTCCAGATGGCGGCGCACCAGATAACGCAGTTTATCCGTGCTTGCCTCAGCCCCATCGACGGCATCACGGAAAGATTCAAAGACCTGCTTGGTCCGAAACCGAAAAAATTGGACCAGGATGTCGTCTTTGTTCTTAAAATACAGGTAGATTGTGCCGTCGGCCACACCGGCTTCTTTGGCAATCTGGGCAACTGTCGACTGGTGAAATCCTTGTCTGGCGAAAACCTTGACTGCCGCTTCAAGAATCTGATG
>JASFGH010000053.1:0-12542 GCA_050123865.1 Desulfobacterales bacterium
AAAACGATTGCCATGAAGGCAAAGATCATCCCAATGCCTTCTTTCAAGGTTATGGGCTCTTTCAATATGAAATAGGCGAGTGCGATGGTGATCACCGGATTTAGGGCCGAAAGGGTGGCAATAACCGAGACCTTGCCTTTCGGCATGGCAAAAAGATAAAACAGGGCCCCCAGCATACCCAGGACCCCGGTCGCAAACGCTAAGGAGACGCCTTTGGGGTGAACTTCAGCTTTAAAACCGAGAAAAAAGAATACGATCAATGCAAAAACAGCACTGCCGACCCCCTCATAGACCGAAGCGCTCAATGGATTAATGTAGCGGGTCGTTATCTTTGGAATAAAACCCCAGATACCCCAACAGATCATCGTCATGCTTGCCGGAAGAAGCCAATCTTTCATTTTAAATCGTTTCCATTTTTTTATCTGGCTGAAATAGTGGGGTTTTAGAACAATCTGGTTCCATTTGGCAAGCTTTTTCGGAAAAATTATGCTGAATAGATCGCCGGGGCGCCTTATGCACAGATTTCAGTCGGGTTTGAGCTCGCCAGGGAATGAAAAAATATTGACAGATGGTGAATTCTTAAACAAACTGTCACAGATTGAGGTGAAAATAGATGACGAACTTTAGATATTCGAATGTTGAAAAAGAGATGGAAACCTATGGGTTTGACGGGGTCGTCAAAAGCCATTGCCGAATGTGTCATGGCGGCTGCGGCGTTCTGGCCTATACGCGCAACGGTAAAGTGGCCAAAATCGCCGGGGATCCGGAATGCCCCATCAATCATGGCACCCTTTGCAGTAAGGGGCTGGCCTCCACCCAGCTGGTATATCATCCGGATCGATTGACCTATCCGGTGAGAAGCGTCGGTCCCCGGGGAACCGGCCGATGGGAGCGGATTTCTTGGAATGAAGCCCTGGATTGTATTGCTGAGAGGATCCTTGCGTATAAGGCCGATTTCGGGGCTGAATCGATTGTCATGGGTTACGGAACGGGCAGAGAAAACGAGGCCGTCATATATCGTTTTGCCAACCTTCTGGGAAGTCCCAACGTATTGACCGCCGGCCACTTTTGCTATGGTCCGCGAATTGCCACCAGTATTATCACCTGCGGAACGAATCCCATTGTGGATTATGAGAACCACCCACAGTGCATCATGGTCTGGGGAAACAATCTGGTGATCAGCAATCCGGATTGTTACAAGGGCGAACCTTTTTCGGTCAGTCTCGCAAAAGGAGCCAAACTCATCGCGGTTGATCCGCGTTTGACCCGCATTGCTGCGCGCGCCGATGTGTGGCTGCGGCTCAGACCCGGAACCGATGCTGCGCTCGCTCTGGGCATGCTTAATGTGATTGTGAACGAGGAGCTTTATGACAGGGAATTTGTAAAAGATCACGTATACGGATGGGAGCCCTTTGTAAAGCGTGTTAATGAATACCCGCTGGAGAAAGTGGAAAAGATCACCTGGGTTGCCAAAGAAACAATTCGGGAAGCCGCTAGATTGTTTGCGAGGACCAAACCGGCAGCCGTTCAATGGGGGGTCGCCATCGAGCAGCAGATCAATTGTGCCGACAACGACCGATTGCTGATGGCTTTAATGGGGATCACCGGAAATATCGATGTGCCCGGAGGGCAGGTGCTGTTTCAGACACCGAGGATCCGCAATGTGGGTTATTTCGGCGCCCATCGTATGCTGCCCGACGCCCAGCGTGAAAAGCGCCTGGGCGGTGATCGATTCCGCCTGGCCGGAAATTTTGCCATCATTAATCCGAAATGTGTCTGGGATGCCATACTGGAAGAAAAACCCTATCCGGTTAAAATGCTATTTTTTATTAGCTCCAATCCTCTGATGACCCGTGCCAACTCAAAAGAGGTTTACCGGGCCCTTGAAAAAGTAGATTTCATGGCGGTTTCAGATTTTTTTATGACGCCGACAGCAGCAATGGCTGATATCGTGCTACCGGCGGCCACCTGGCTTGAGATGGACTACATCGCAGATTACTGGAAGCGGCATGGATACATTTTCCCCCGGCGAAAGGTGGTTCAGGTGGGAGAATGTCGCTCTGACCATGAAATGCTCAATGATCTGGCCCATCGCGTGGGCCTGGGTGACCACTGGTGGGATGACTTTGAGCAAGCACTCGACTGGATTCTGGAGCCAATGGGGATCACCTGGCAGGACTTTAACAAAATGGACTACCTTCGTGGCGAGGTCATCAACCAGAAGTATAAAATTAAGGGCTTTAGCACACCGAGTCGCAAATTTGAGCTGTATTCCACTCTGCTGGAACAATGGGGCTATGACCCGCTTCCGCAATACCGGGAACCGCCGGAAAGCCCTTATAGTACACCCCAACGCTTCAAGGATTACCCTTATATCCTGATAACTGGCAGAAGATCACCCGGCTTTTTTCATACCGAAAACCGACAAATTCCTTGGCTGCGTGAATTGCACAGGGATCCTGTTGTTGAAATCCATCCACGGACGGCGAGAAAGGAGGGCATCACTGAAGGTGACTGGGTTGTAATTGAATCTGCCCGGGGTAAGGTCAGGCAACGTGCCAAATTATTTAAAGGCATGGACCCACGGGTGGTTTCTGCCGAACATGCCTGGTGGTTTCCTGAAAAAAAGGGACCCGCATACGGTTGGGATGAATCCAACATTAATATCTTAACAGACAATGCATATGATACATGTGATCCTGCCATGGGTGCGACCAATGTCAGGACGATTCTTTGCAGGATATATCCCGAACCCGATGGAGACGGCTCATGATAATTGAGGCTATAAAAATCGATCACGAAGCCTGCTGGGGATGCAAGACCTGCGAGGTGGCCTGCAAACAGGAAAACCGTGCAGCTGACGGCGTCAAACTCATCGCGGTCCTTGAAGAGGGCCCCGAGGTGGTCGATGGCCAATTAAACTTTGTTTTCCATGTCAATTTATGCCGGCATTGCGATGAGCCCCCCTGTGTCGACGCCTGTCCCGAATCGGCGATACGCAAGCGAACCGACCGGATCGTCGTAATGGATGATGATTTGTGTACCGGGTGCCAGGCATGTATCGAGGCTTGCCCATATGATGCCATTGATTTTGACCCCGACAAGGGTATTGCGCAAAAGTGCAACCTTTGTCATCATAGAATTGAAAGCGGGCTCATCCCTGCTTGCGCGGATAACGTTTGTCCGGCGCATTGCATTCATTTTTTATACAACCATGCCGACTCTTCTTAATTTTATCCTTGCAACAAAATAGTGAGGGCAATAAAGTTATAAGGTTCAGCTAACCATCTTCGCAATTTATTCAAATGGCAGATAAAGATTTAAAAGAAGGCCGTCTTGAAATCCATCAAACTTCCGGCGACGATCTCAATGCAAAAATTGGCGGGCTGACTCGGCGCGAAGTCGAGGCCCGCGTTCTGTCCCCTGTTAAGGGTTTAACCCGAAAATCACCTTGAAAAGAACGCAGACGATTATGGAAGGTGCGGCTTATTGTGATTTTCGTTACACATTAAAAAGAGGGAGCTGAAATGTGCAAATTTGCGGTTAAAGGTATGGTTTTGGTATTGTTGATTCTGGGATGCGCATCAATGAAGACCGGTGAAAAGATGAGTCAATTTGACGAAACCTCCAGAGCCTATCTGCGTGCCATACGCTGGGGGGAATATGAGGCTGCATTTTCCTTTAAAAAACTAACGGCCAGGGATGAGGAACTGCCGGATTTTGAAAATTACCGCACCGTAAAAGTGACAAATTACAAAGTCAAACAAACGATTATTTCGAAAGATCGATCCAAGATCATCCAGATTGTCGATTTTCAGTATTACCGAATGAAAGACGTGATCGTTAAAAATCTTATCGATCGACAGAAATGGGAATATGACCCGGAACAGGAAAAGTGGTTTCTTCAGAGTAATTTACCCGAATTTTAGCGGAAAACGGTCTTGTAAAGTGGCGCGAATCATAGATCAAACACTTTTGAAGCTGTCTTCAATTAAATAAGAGTTGCATGAAAATTTTCGACACCATCATTTTTATCGTGCTGGCCGGGCTCATCGTCCAGGCCGTCATCGGCCTGAGCTATTTGATTTCATCTGTCCAGGAATTGGAAAAACGTGCATCTGTTTTTGCCGGTATGCAGTTTTCGATTATGACGGGCGCAGTGGTCTTGTTTGGTTACTGGTGGCACACGGGTTTCCTTTATTCGGGCAGCGGCATCGGGATTTTGATTTGCTTAATTGCCGGCGGATGCCTTGCTGCTATTTTGTTGGTAAAACAGACACCGGCCAATCCGAAGGCGCTGCAAGGAACGCGCGGGGCGATTGTCGGTGATGTCAAAAGATTTGATGAAAGAGACGTCGTTTTTGCCCGCAACCGCACGATTCGGCCCGGAACTGATCAATACAGAACCTATTATCAGATGCGGCCAGAATATGAAAAAATAGATGCCGCTCGCAGAGATAAAGGCGGGCCGTTAGGGCAACCCGGTGTTATCGATCAACCTAAAGACAGACCTAATATCGCAGCAACTCTTTCCTGCCAGGGTATCGCCATGAACCTTTCGGCACCGGAAACCTATCAACCGGCAACCCACCCGGAATTCAAAGGCCAGCCGGTCAAGCTCAGTCCGCAGGAAGCCACTGACCGTATCAAGGGATATACCCTGAATCTGGGTGCCAGGCATGTGGGCATTACCGAGTTGAATCCCCTGTGGCTGTATTCCAAACGAGGAGAGATTTTTCGTGAAAACTGGGAGGACTGGGGCGAAGACATCGTAGTCACCCATCAATATGCAATTGTTTTTACCACCGAGATGGCTTTCGAGTTGGTGGGCACCGCCCCCCACACGCCGACGGTTATTTCCAGCATGAGTAATTATGCCCAGGGCGCTGCGATTGCCACCCAGCTGGCGGCTTATATAGCCAATATGGGCTATTCGGCCATCGCCAATCACGTGCGGCACTATGATGCTGTACTTGTCCCGCTGGCCGTTGATGCCGGCCTGGGAGAGACCGGCCGCTTGGGTTATCTGATGACCAAGGATTTCGGCCCCCGGGTTCGGCTGGCTGCTGTGAGCACCGACTTAGCATTGGTTGCCGACCGCCCGGTGGATATCGGTGTCGAAGATTTTTGCAAAATTTGTAAGAAGTGTGCCAATTGTTGCCCCTCAAACTCCATTCCATCGGGCGATCCGACTGAAGTAAACGGTACACTGCGCTGGAAGCTAAATGCCGAAACCTGCTTTGATTATTGGGGCAAAGTGGGGACTGACTGTAATGTCTGCATGCGGGTTTGCCCCTGGAGCCATGCCAGCACCTTCCCGCACAAAATTATCCGGGCACTGATCAGCCGCAATCATTTATCGCGCAGGCTCTTTAACTACATGGATGAACTTTTTTACGGGCCCAAGCCCAAACCGAAGCCAGCACCGCCATGGGCCATATTTAGATAATAAAAAGATGCCCATTACAGCATTGAGGAATTATAATGAGTTCGAAACAGATTTATTGGAACCCGGTTCTGGAAACGCTGCCAGCTGATCAAATCAAACAATTGCAGCTGAATAAATTTATAAATATTTTTAAATGGACTTATGAACGCTCTACCTTCCACCGGCGTCTATACGATGCTGAGGGTATCAAACCGGGAGATATTCAATTGTTTGAGGATATTCAACGGGTGCCTAAAGTAGAAAAATCCATGATGCGGGATATCCAGGGCAAAGCGCCTTATCCTTACGGTGAAGCCCTGTGTGTGCCACTGGATGAGGTCACCATCTTTCGCCAGACCAGCGGCACCACCGGTCAGCCGGTTTATCAGCCGGACACTTGGCAGGATTGGGAATGGTGGATGGAATGCTGGTCCTACATTCTCTGGGCTCAGGGATATCGACCCCGGGACCGCGTTTTTATCCCGTTCGGATATAATATTTTTGTGGCTTTCTGGGCCGGGCACTATGCGGCTGAAAAAATCGGTTGCGAAGTCATTCCGGGAGGTGTGCTGGATACCAAGGCGCGGATTTTAAAGATTCAGGAACTGCGGGCAACCGCTATGATGGGCACCCCCACCTATATTCTGGGCATGGCCGAAACCGCCCGCATGAAAATGGATATCGAGCCGGCGAAACTGCCAATAACTAAAATCACCTGTGCCGGTGAGTGCGGCGCGAGCATTCCCAGCACAAAAAGGCGTCTGGAAGAAGCCTGGGGGGCGAAGGTCTTTGACCACGCGGGTGCAACCGAAATCGGAGCCTGGTCATTTGAGTGCGCGGATCAACCTGGCGGCATGCATGTTAACGAAGCGCTGTTCCTGGTTGAAATTGAAGATGTCGAGACCGGTGAGATTATAGAAGAAGCCGGGCACAGAGGCAAAATGGTCATTACTGCCCTGGATCGCATGGCCCAGCCTTGCGTGCGCTTTGATTCCAAAGATGTGATCGAATGGGCGGCCGAGCCCTGCTCCTGCGGTCGGACATCGCGTTTGATCAAAGGCGGAGTGGTCGGCCGGGCTGATGATATCACCAAAGTTAAAGGCGTGCTGCTGGCGCCTTCGGCCATAGAAGAGGTAGTGCGCGGCATCAAAGGCCTGGGCGACGAATACGAGGTTATAGTTGAAAAAGTGGGCGATGCAGAGCGGATTAAACTCCGGGTCGAGGTGTTGCCCCAGGCCCAGGACCAGTGCACGCTTATTGAAAGCGAGCTGGTCGATCAGCTCAGACTAAAAACCAACCTGCGCTACGACATTGAAATCTGCGGCTGTGAGACCCTGCCCAGGTATGACGTCAAGGCTAAACGCTTCAAGGATTTACGCAAAGGAAAGTAAAAATGAGGGGATAAGATGACTCAGCAGATCAATATAAATGAAATTAACACCAAGATTCAATTGCTGAAGAAAACGGCCGAAGAGCTCAATCGCATGGGCGAAGACTTTCCGGCCCTGGCCCGCAACACCGCACGTATCCTGGCGAGTGTCAAAATGCTCGAGATCAATGTGTCGGATTTGGTCGATTTGCAAAAAGGATAATTTTTTCCGGATGTTTAAAATTTTTCTGCTGCCTTGAATGATAAGTGTTGAGACTATAGCAAAGTTGTGATACTCAATTAATGTATAGTATGAGGAAGATTGTTGAGTTAAGAAACGCCCGGCAGCTATGCCGGGCAATACATAACGGATGCAAGAAGTAGTAATTCGTCCACTGCAAACAGAAGGGGGTCCTATGACCGGCAAATTCGAATTGAAAAAAGGCAAAAGCGGTAAGTTCTCGTTTAACCTCAAATCAGCCAACGGAAAAGTGGTGCTGACAAGCCAGACTTACAAAACTAAAGCAGCAGCAAAAAACGGAATCAAGGCCGTTTGCACCAACTGCCGCAAGAAGGCCAACTTTGAACAAAAGGTAACCAAGGCCGGAAAACCATATTTTGTTTTGCTGTCCGCCAATAAACAGGTTATCGGCAAAAGCCAATCATATGCAAGCAGGGCAACGATGCTAAAAGGCATTGCCTCGGTGAAGAAAAATGCGCCCAAAGCGAACATTCAGGATTTGTCAGTCAAGAAATAGCTGGGCCAATAAAATTTAGCTAAAAGGATGAAATCCTTCTGGCGGCCGCGCTCCCTAACTCTAAACGGGCGCGTGATCGCTCCATGATGGTATCCTGTCCGATGATGAGTGGTCATGATTGCCGCTATTGCTGGTTTAGATTTGATATTAAACCAGAAGGTACCTGGCCACTCATCTTTTTCAGATGCCGAGTCTATTGCCTTGACCTCTCAGAAAATGCGTATTTACACGTATCAATCATTTTGGCCGATACGCCTCACCGATTTCCAGCGGCTGAATTCAATTTTATTAGGATAGTGGGTGTAGTAGGAACGCAGATGGGCGGGATCAATATAAATGATCGCATTTTTGGATTAAATCTGAAACCAGGAAGGCGGAAACCATTTAAGGGAGACAGACATTGGTGTTTAATAAAACGGAAATTTTTCCCAGAAGTCCTTTTCATCATCCTGCCACTTGGGGCCGAACTTCTTTTCGAAAAAAGCGCCCATGCGATCATACCAGCGACTCCAGGGGTTCTTACCCAGTTCTTTAGCCTCAAGAACGTCGTTTAAAAACGAAGCGATGTTAACCATTTCTTCTTTGGGCAGATAGGAGGCGGCGCCTTCCTTATAAGATTTTACGACATTTTCCGGGCTGAGGGCGTGGGCTGTCAACATCACAGACGTTACCTCTCTTTGACCGGCAATTTCCAGCAACTGATAGCCTTCAACCCCCATGATATCCAGAACCGCCAAATCAAAATGTTCAGATTCCAGATAATCTTTAGCCAAATTAAAATTAGACGCCTTAACCGTTTCGCACATGGATAGCAGGTCTTCCAGCGTATCCAGAACATCCGGTTCGTCATCCACCAAAAGGATACGTTTACCTTCCAACATGTCTTTTGCAGCCATAATGCGGGGTCTCCTCTTTAAATTTATCCGGATTTAGCTTAACTCATAATATTAAGTGTATTTGACAGGAGATCAAGGAAATTTAATTTTTAACAATCGTTTTCTACAAAAAGCGAAACAGTTTTGCCGTCCTTTAAATTGACCAGCCCTTCCTCGCAGATGCGCAAATACGGGATAGCCGCACCGGTAAGCGTTATCAAGGACAGAACCGGTTCAGGGAAGGGGATACCCTGGTTTTGGGCTGCTCGGGTGACCTCTGCAAATTGGTCAACAAGATCTTCAATCTTCAGGTCGGCGATGAGGCCAAAAATGGGCAGTGCGAGTTCGGCCAGCATATGACCATCTTGGCAGATAACAACACCGCCCTGGAGGTTGCGAATGCGGTTAACGGCTTCAGCCATGTCGCCGTCATCGCGACCGACCACGATAATATCAGTGGTATCCCAGGCGGCGCTGCAGGCAATGGCGCCCGATTGAATACCGAATCCCTTGATCAGGCCCACAAACCGTCGACCGGGATTATGAGTACGATCGATGGCGGCAATTTTGGCGATTTCCTTATCGGGGTCAATAAATAATTGTCCATCCCGGACGGCAATGGGTTCCGTTATTTCAGCGGTAACCAGATCCGTAACCATGTTCATTGCGCGAACATTGACCTGTTTAGTATTTTCAGGTGCGTGGATTGCAAAATCTGAGGGTTTGAGATCGCGCGGTAGATTAACGGAGTTCAGGCTGTCGGAGGTATAAGCATGCGATCGCGGGGGCTTCAATAAAGTCCCGTTCCGGGCAATGACCTTCCCATTGCTGACAACCACCTGAGCATTGATGGTGGCGATATCGGGGATGATCACAAAATCAGCAAATCTTCCCGGTGCCAGACCGCCGATCAGATGGTCTAACGAAAAATGCTCGGCGACATTTAACGTCGCCATCTGCAGCGCCTCGATCGGTTCAAATCCACAGGCAATTGCCTTTTGAACAATGGCCTCCATATAGCCGTTTGTTATCAGATCGTGTGGCGATATACTGTCGCTTGCCAGAATCAGGCGCCGCGAATCAATATCGCGGTCTTTGATTTTGGCAATTTCTGCAAGATCTTTGCGTACCGCCCCTTCACGAATCATGACATGAAGCCCCAGCCTCTGCCGTTCGAGCACCTGTTCAGCATTAATCGGTTCGTGGCAGGAGGTGATGCCGTTGGCAATGTAAGCAGCCAGCTTCTTTTCACTGGCACCCGCTGTATGCCCCTCCAAGGTTATGCCGGCGCGCTGAGCCTGCTCGAATATGGCCAGAAGCCAGTCGGGATCCTGCAGTACTGCCTGCCAGTAGGATTCGCCCAGCCCGATGATGTCTTCGCGCTCAAGCAGCTTTTGCAGGTCTTTGTGTGAAATGCCCTGAGCCGTTTTACTGATGGAAATCATCACCGGGGCGGTGGCCCATATTTTGATCGGCTGATTCTGAAAGGATTCCAGATAGTCTATCAAGCCTGTATATCCAACCACTGGAAACACCTCTAGAGTTTCGCTGACGATGGTGGTGGTGCCGCCTTTGGCTGCATATTTTAAAAATTCATCGATTCTGCACAGCCAGGACAGATGCGTATGGCCATCGATCAGGCCGGGTATCACCGTTTGACCACCGGCATCGATGACTTCGGTTTGGGGCCCGATGGTATCGTCCGCATTCTGGCCGACGTATGCGATCCATCGCCCTTGGGTGCTGATGGCAAAATCATCCAGTATTTCCCCGGTGTAGACATTTGCCAGCCGGGCATTGATCACTGCCAGATCGGCTTTTTCATGTCCCAGCGCCACCTGCATCAGGGCTTTAGATTCCTTGCTGCGCCTGTACATCATCGATTCATCGGTTGTCACGGTAAACGGGATCCCTTTACTTGTTATTTCGGTTTATTTATTATGGTTCACCGGTAAGATGGCAAACACCGGTTGGCGTTTGTATGGCGTATGGGAAGTATTTACGCTTAAACCACAGCGGCGCGTTGACCAGGCTAATCAGCACCGGGACTTCCACCAGCGGGCCGATAACGGCTGCAAACGCCTGGCCGGAATCGATGCCAAATACCGCCACTGCAACAGCGATTGCCAGTTCAAAATTATTGGAAGCGGCCGTAAAACTCAGGGTGGTGGATTGCTCATAGGTGGCGCGGACTTTCATGGATAACAGGAATGAGACAAAAAACATCAACACAAAGTAGATGCACAGCGGAATGGCAATACGAATAACATCAAAGGGCAGCTGGACAATGAATTCACCCTTGAGCGAAAACATCACCAGAATGGTAAACAACAATGCGCACAGTGTCATCGGGCTGATTTTGGGGATAAAATTTTGCTCATACCACTGGATGTCTTTGGTCTTTAAGCCAATGATACGAGTGATGATTCCACCCAAAAAGGGTATGCCCAGGTAAATGAAAACACTTTCGGCTATCTGACCGATGGAGATATCGACCACTGCGCCTTTTAGGCCCAGCCACCGCGGTACCACGGTGATGAAGATATAGGCATAAATCGAAAAAAACAAAACCTGGAAAATCGAATTAAAGGCCACCAGCCCGGCGCAGTATTCCCGGTCGTCGGCAGCCAGGTCATTCCAGACGATCACCATGGCAATACAGCGGGCCAGGCCGATTAAAATCAATCCCACCATGTATTCGTGCTGCCCGGATAAAAAAGTGATGGCGAGCAAGAACATTAAAATTGGCCCGATAACCCAATTCTGAACCAGCGACAGCATTAATACTTTCACATTGCGGAATACCTGGCCGAGCTGTTCATATTTAACTTTTGCCAAGGGCGGGTACATCATTAAAATTAGACCAATGGCAATCGGGATATTGGTTGTGCCGACTTGAAACGTATTGATAATGTTGCGAATTTCAGGATACAGATAGCCGATACCAACGCCGATAAACATGGCGACGAATATCCACAATGTTAAATGGCGATCTATAAACGATAGTCTTTTTGCAGTTGATGCGGTCATGAGATGAATTCCAATATCTGAATGATGTCTTCGGTTGCCATGGTCTTAGGACTTTTTTGTTAGCAGCGGGTTTATTTTGGAGAGCTGTCCATATTTGCGTTAAGCATTTGTCTTGAGCCCTTGCCTACCTGGTTTCTTTACGACGTTTTTCCTCGTCGCGGATTTCTCGCCGCAGCAGCTTGCCAACCTTGGACTTGGGAAGCATGTCTCTGAATTCAATATACTGCGGCACCTTATAGGATACCAGGCTTTCGCGGCACCATTTGATCAGTTCGTAGCCGGTGATGCCTTTTATGTCTTCTTTGAGCACCACATAGGCTTTGATGCGTTCACCCACTTTTTCATCCGGCACCCCGACCACACAGGCGCCGATAACGGCCGGGTGTTCCTGCAATGTGGATTCGATTTCAGAGGCGGATACGCGATATCCTTTATGCTTGATTGTGTCAACAGTGCGGTCCACAAAATACAGGTTGCCGTCTGCATCCATGGACATGACATCAGCGGTGCGGTACCATTTTTTATTTTCAATTTCTACAAATGATTCGAATGTTTCTTCGGGTTTATTCAAGTAATAGGTTACCATGTGATCAGAGGTGACCAGCAACTCGCCCGCATCACCCACCTTAACCGGTTCCAGGGTTGCCGGGTCGACGATCTTAATTTTTTTGGTGGCCAGAATGCGGCCAACGCTTTTGGGCGGGGTGTCGATATCAACCGGGCACATGGAAACACCACCGCAGGTTTCGGTGGCGCCGTATCCCTGCCGAATTTTGCAACCAAATTTTTCTTGCCAGCGTCTACCGATTTCCACCGGCAGCAGATCGCCGGCGCTAAACCAGTATTCGACCGAGCTTAAATCATATTGATCGAGGCGATCATGCTCAAGAATCATGCGGTACAGGGTAGGGACCCCGATCATTGTTTTGGCCTTAAAACGCTGGATGGCATCCAGAGCCGCATCCAGGTTTATTTTAGGCTGCAGAATCAGGGTACCGCCAACCAAAAGGCTTGCCAGGCCGCAGGTTTGGCCCAGGATATGAAAAAGGGGCGCATTTCCCAGGATCACATTTTTTTCGGGC
>JASFGH010000054.1:0-12350 GCA_050123865.1 Desulfobacterales bacterium
GCTTCATCGGCGGTTACTTGTTCGGTATGCTACCCGGATTTATTTATTCCAGTATCGGCCTGACGATCGGTTCGTGGTTAAACTTTATGATCGGCCGTTTTCTGGGCCGGCGCTTCGTCAGAAAACTGATCCCCGCGCCGCAGCTGTCCAAAATAGATGCAATGCTGAAGCGTCAGGGCATTATCATCGTCTTTATCCTGTTTTTAATCCCTGGCTTTCCCAAAGATTATCTATGCTTGGCCCTTGGATTGACGAAGCTGCCGATCAAACTTTTTCTCTTAATGGCTGCAGTCGGCAGAATGCCGGGCACATTAGCGTTAAGTTTGCAGGGCGCATTCCTGTACGAACAAAATTATGTCTTACTCGCAGTGGCCATGGGTGCCTGCCTGGTTTTAGCGTTGCTCTGTTATTTTTATCGCGAAAGGATTTATGTGTGGGCTGAGAAACTGGAAAATAAATAGAAACCTACAGTAAATTATGATAAAATAGATCAAAACTCATTGATTTTTAGAGACTTAAGATCATTTTTGCAGGAGAAGACCTTGGCACATTGGAAGTACAGAGAGGAATTGAGCCGCTTTAAAAAACTGAGGCGTTCCTATTATGAATTGTTAAGGGATGAGCTGGATCAATTCTTAATGCAGTATGCCCTGATTGATTCTTATGAAAATTTCAGCGCACAGCAGATACCGTTTCCTTTTGTTGAAAAGCGGGAGATGAAGCCGCGGGGGCGCATCCCGGATCGGGAGTATAAATCTCAGAATGCGTTTTTGGTTATTTTCGTAGAAGATACGGTTCTGCCGGAGCACAAAAAGTACATTCGATATTTCGATGTCAACAAAACTACCAAACAGAATTTATTACGCTTTAGAACACTTTCCCTTTCTGAAAAGTTTGACCGCAATTGGAAGTATCTTGAATCCATCTACTTTAAGAGCTTTTTAAAAATCATGCTACCGGTGGACTATGCTTTGCTCATTCAAGGGGATTCCAGCAGCATAAAAAGGAATCGATATGGACTTACGCATTTCCATGTGCGTATTGATTGGCCGATTACCGAAGCGGCCGAAGATATGGCGCGCAGCTTACGGTATATTTCAAAAGATATTTTTGAAAAGGGCGACAAGTACGCCGAAGATATCCAAAAAAAATTTTTTGAATATTACGGGCTGCCGGTAATGGTGGGTGGTAGGCGAACGGCTGCCATCGTTGCCGCCCAATATCTTAAACGAATTCCGGGTATCTCCACCGTGTACGTGGGCAGCAGTGAGTCGCGAGCGTTGACCCGTATATCAGAGAGGGGAATATCCAAATCGGTTTTGATTAAAAAATCCATCAAGGAGCTAAATGAGATCGCTGAAGCCAATGGATTGACACCACAGGCATTTAGAAAAAATTACGTTGTTGCAAGGGAGGAAAGATGCGGGGTTTGCATCTTTCAGGCCAGCTATACGGGGACTTCCCATGCCCGTGAGCCTGAAGACGGAAAATTGAGAGAACTCAAGCCGGATTTGCATTGGTTATCGGTGGGCGAACAGCATATCCTGCCAAAACCGGGCATTTCAAAGGATGCGCCTATTCCGCTGAATGTCATCTACACTTAAACTGGTTTCAAAATTCTTATCTTTTGCCCGATGGCTGCGTTCCGATCCGATTCAAAATACACACGTACTAAAATTCTCTCATCATGGCGATTTCGTCGCAGTCCGGAAACTTCACGCAGATAATGCAATCAGCCCAGATTTTTAAAGGCAGATCGGAGCGCTCGATTTGAAAAAAATCGAATTGTTTGAAAAAGTCCGGCTTATAGGTAAGGGTGAAGACCTTTTTAACTTTAAAGGTCATGGCTTCCTGCAAAACCGTTTCCGTCAGTTCGGTTCCGATGTTTTTCCCCAGGTGCTCGGGCAAAACCGCCAGAGAGCGAATCTCTGCGAGATCTTCCCAGCAAAACTGCAGCGCACAGCAACCAAGAAGTTGATCATTATTCCGACCGACATACACCCAAAAATCTCTGACATGATCGTATAACTCACTTAACGGGCGAGCTAGCAGCTCTTCTTTCTTACCATATTCCTGTAATAGACCGTGAATGGACTTGACGTCTTTTATGGTCGCTTTTCGAATCATTGTTGTCGAATACCCCGATGCCGATAAAACGGTTAGGTATTTAATTTCCTGGAAGCCAAGCTATATCACTGTTTGCTGCACAAATACAACTCCAATTCAAATGACAGGTGTCAGGTGTCTGAGTACAGAAACCGAATCGGAACACCTGGGGCTAAAACAGCCTTACTTAAACTGTCCTCTATCGTCTGTCTTCTGACCTCTGAAGTAATAAACGGGCATCACTGAAAGGGTGTCGGTTCGGTTCCCTTTTTAAACAGGGCAACCACCGTTGGCTTTGCAGCATCTTCCCGGGGCAGGCCGGTTACGGGGTCTATGTGAATCGGCCGGACGTCGTCGGGAATGTCGAAATAAAGATGAGGCTCATTTTGAAGGGCAACTTGCATAAAATCAATCCAGATGGGCAAAGCTGCCCGGGCCCCGGTTTCGCGATCTCCTAAACTGCCGCCACGGTCGCGGCCGACCCAAACGCCGGCAATAATACGGGGTGAAAAACCGATGAACAGAGCATCTTTGTAGTCATTCGAAGTGCCTGTTTTGCCTGCCACGGCCTTGCCCAGAACCTGCGCACGTCTGCCGGTGCCTTCATTGACGACGCCCTCGAGCATATTGGTTACAATCGCAGACGTGCTGCGCGACAGCACCAATCTTTTCTGGGGTTTGGTGCGGTAAATGATCCGCCCCTGCCGGTCGCTAACTTCCAGGATACCATAAGGCTCAATCCTTTCGCCCTTGTTCGCGAAGACAGCATACGCTGACGTCAATTCAACCAGCGTGACCCCTGATGTGCCCAGGGCTAGCGATAAATTTGATGTCAGATGTGATTTGATACCCAGCTGATGGGCAAATTGGGCGACAGACAGCGGCCCCAGTGTTTGCAGCAACCGAACCGCAGGGATGTTTTGCGAGATGGCCAGCGCATGCCGAAGGGTCATTTCGCCTTTGTATCCCAATGAAAAATTTTGCGGTTTCCAATCCTGACCATCCTGCGCTCCCCGGTAGACGACGGGTGCATCCAGGATTGTTTTGTTTTGCGCCAAGCCCTGTTCAATGGCATAAGCATAAACAAACGGCTTAAAAGCCGAACCCGGTTGGCGGAGCGCCATGGTCGCACGGTTGAAGCGGCTGGTCGCAAAATCGCTACCCCCCACCATGGCCAGAATTCCGCCGCTGGTCAAATCAATTGAGATCAGAGCCGCCTGCGGACTGGCAACCTCTGTTCGGGCCTGCTGCATTCGCCCGGTCAGGTCCGCGAGCCCGTCAATGATGGCTTTTTCAGCTGCCTGCTGAAGTTGAAAATTAAGGGTTGTATACACCGATAGACCACTTTTATAAAGCCGGCTTGAGCCCAGTTCGTTTTCTAAAGACGATTTGACATAGTCGACAAAAAAAGCGGCTTTTGATGAATCTAAGCGGCGGCGGCTGGTATCCAGGGCTCTATTTGCTGCCTGCTCATAGACGACATCTGAGATATGACCGGTATCACGCATTTGTTTCAAAACCGTGTTGCGTCGCTTGATGGCCAGCTCCGGATTGACCAGCGGTGAATAGCGCGAAGGCGATTTGGGCATGCCGGCCACCAGCGCACATTCGGACAGATCCAGATCCTTGACGGATTTGCCAAAAAATATTTTAGCGGCAGACTCCACACCATAAGCGCCGCTGCCGAAGTAAACCTGGTTAAGATACAATTCCAATATTTCGTCTTTCGTATAACGGCGCTCCAATTGAAAAGCCAAGATGGCTTCTTTTAATTTGCGCACCAGTGTTTTGCGTGGCGTAAGAAAAAGCGTTTTTGCCAGTTGCTGGGTAATGGTACTGGCGCCTTCAACGAATTCGCCGGCTTTTATATCCTTGATGATGGCCCTTGCAATCCCCCTTAAATCGACACCGCTGTGCTTGTAAAACTTGCGATCTTCTGTGGCGACCAGCGCTGCTATTAAATGACGGGGAATCGTTTTCAGAGGTACGGGCTCGCGTTTTTCAACAAACAGTTCGGCCAGCAAAACTCTGTCGGCGGAATAAATGCGGGTGACCGCGTCCGGCTTGAAATGTTCAAGCGCGCGGATCTGGGGCAAGTCATGTGTCAGTGCAAAAAAGGCCCCGGCAATGCCACCACACAAAGCGCCAACGATGAGAAACAGAATAATAAACAGGTCGCGCTTATGTCGGCGAAAATTCAGCATGATTCTGGAGCTAATCCTAAAATAAAAGGTCAGGGATAGCAATAGGGGCGGGATTTAGGAATTCATTTGTGCTCGGATACGATGATTTTGTTTACTTTGAAACGCTCAACTAGTTTTGACTGTTAATCAGCGCCTGGTTCAATTTCTCGCCCAATTCGCCCATGGTGTAAGGTTTGGTAACAACGCCTTTGAATCCGTGGCGCTCATACTCGGCAATGACGGGATCATTGCTGTAGCCGCTGGATACAATACCGACGACATGGGGGTCAATTTTCGTTAGTTGTTGTATGGTCTTTTTGCCGCCCATGCCCCCCTTAACCGTCAAATCCAAGATAACCGCATCAAACGGTTTTTTTGAATCTATCGCTTTTTTGTAGCATTTCACTGCTTCGCTGCCGTCGGTAGCGAAATCGACCGTATAACCCAGGTAAATCAACAGTTCACCGGCCAGTTTACGAATCATGGCTTCATCATCCATGACCAAGATCCGGCCCTCGCCAAAAATCGGGATTTCTTGCTCCTCTGAAGCGGTATTCTGCTGGTCGGCAGCTTCACCGTTGGCAGAGGGCAAATAGATATGAAACGTGGCACCTTTGCCGTATGTGGATGAGACGATCACATTGCCGCCGTGTTTCTTAATGATCGATTGACAGATCGACAAACCTAGCCCGGTCCCCTTTTTATCACCTAATTTCTTGGTTGAAAAATAGGGATTGAAAATGCGATCCAGGTACTTTTTGGCGATACCTTTACCCTGGTCGGCTATGGATATTTTGATATATTTCCCGTCTCGCAGACCGGGTAGCTTTTCACCGCTTTTTACATTTTCAGCGCTGACATTAAGGAGGCCGCCCTGTGGCATGGCCTCCCGGGCATTCATGATCACATGGTGAATGGCCTGCCCGATCTGGCTGCTGTCCACTTTCACCGGCAACAGGTCTTCTGTAAAATGATATTCACATTTCAAATTGGATCCGCTCAGGGTGAATTCAGTTGTACTTTTCACCATTTTGGCCACATCGGCGATTTTTTTATCCGGCGCACCGCCTTTAGAAAAAGTGATCAGTTTTTGGGTCAGATCTTTGGCGGTTTGGGATGCCGCCTGCGCCTGGCTGAGCAATAGAAAAACCTTGTCATCAGGATCCAGATAGGTTTGGGCCAGAGTGATATTGCCAATGATGGCTGTTAATAGGTTATTGTAATCATGAGCAATACCACCGGAAAGGGCGGCGATGGATTCCAGCTGGCGGGCCTTTAACTGCTCGCGCTCGGTCCGGTGGCGTTTTGAAATATCACGGACCACCAGCAGGTTGGACGGTTTCTTTTGAAACATGAAGCGGCCGGCGATGACTTCGGCATCCACCTGCAGGCCGTTTTTGCACATCAGGGCCAATTCATGCACTGCTAGTGCGTTTTCATCTTTTAGTGGCTTTTCATATATTTTTTCGATGGTATCGATATCATCTGGATGAAAGTAACTGGCCAGGTCTGTATCCTGGACTTCATCGATGGTGTAGCCGCACATTTTGGCTAAATAATAATTTACTTCTTTGATTTTGCCGTCCTGAACCACCAGTACGCCATCGGTGGCAAGCTCCATCAGAAGGCGAAATTTTTCTTCGCTTTCAATCAGAGACAGCTCCAGCTCGCTTTTTTTGCAGGTGCAATTTTTTTTGGTTTTAACGGTCACAAGTGTCATGTATTATCCATTGGAGGCCATATTTTATTTGTAACTACATCTCTTTAAAAATAGTCAATGTTAGCGCCTGGGCCATATCTTATATCGGCATGATCCCATAAAACCTAAAGGCTTTACTTTATCTTACAGAGATATTTGACCTGGGATACGACCTGGAAGTGCCCGCTTTCAGGTTTGTTGACCAGGGCAATAATTTCCATTGATAGCCAAAAAATATGGCCGTAACCTCGGCATGCAAAAACGATTCAGATGGTTTACTTTCGGTTTAGGCTTCAGGAATTGGAGACTGGTGGGAACAAGGGGAACGAATCATCAGGCAATGCCGGAGAATCCCATAAACTGGTCATGTTTGGTATCCATTTTGTAGCCGTAGGCATCTTCACCGCTAAATTTAAATTCGATATGGGCCGGATCGATGGTGCCGTCTGCGGTTTCATTCTGTCGAATTGTAAAATAAACAGTGGCGGTTAAGTTGTCTGCATCGTAATAGATACTTTTTGGCAAAGGCGACAAGGTGACTTCGGTATCCGGAATCGGGCGGCCAAAATTATAGGCCTGACCGGGACCGCTCTGGGTAGATCGGCCGATATGCCAATTGGCGATATTTTCCACGGATTCACGATCCATTTCTTTGTCAAATTGAAAGGTTATACTAAATGTTTTTTCTCCATTCGGAACTGTCAAATAGCTATCCAGAGATGAAATGGGTGTTTTCCACGGAAAATAGTAATTGAAATCACTGTTGGCATGTGCAAACATAAATTTGGGCCGATCTACCTTGTAAATATAACGACTTAGCGTATCAGCTAGTTCAGGCGACGCATTTTTCAATACACTTACTTGATTTCGAGCTTTGTCCATTTCACCGATGTCTGCGTAAGCATATCCCAGTTCTGCATATCCATCATAGAAATCATTATCTATTCGAACTGCTTCTTTAAATTGGACTATCGCATCTTCATAACGGCCCTGCCTGCTAAAATTGAGCCCCAACCCGTAATTGCCATTGGGTTTATCGGGGTCCATGCGCAAAACCGTGTTAAATTCCTGATCGGCATCTGAATGCCTGCCTGCGTTCATGTAGGCCTGCCCTAAAGCGTAATGGTTATCTGAACTCGGCCAAATCCTAACCGCCATTTCATAAGCGTCAATAGCCTCTTTATACCGCTCTTCGGAGAAGTGCAGGTTTCCCAAACTGATATAGATATCATCGCGATTGGGGTTTCTTTTAAGGGCGTCTTCATAAGCTTTGACAGCACCATCTGTATCATCCAAAGCGAGGTATGCCCTGGCCATATATTCTGATGCATCAGTTGAATACGCTGAATTAGGCGCCAAACCGACGGATCGACGAAATTCTTTGACGGCACCTTCAAAATCCTGTCGCATATACAGATCGATCCCCCTTGAAAGCGCGCCATTGGCCAGCGACTCCAGCTGAGCGGGCTGCTGGATCGTTGCCGAGAAAAGGTCCGTTGTATTGAAGCTTAAAGATTCCATAATGGGTCCTATTGAAAAACTACCTATACATAGCTTTTATCGGCATGAATGCAATTTATCTTTAGAATTATTATTAAAACAAGTCATACTTAAATCCGTCCATTCTTGTTCGCACACCAAAACTGAGTGGGAAAATTTTTCAGGAATTCTGTCAGGAATTTGACCTTTTTACCTTTTTTAATGCCAAGTCCAATCTTATCCTACTGAAAATATTTAAAATATATCAGTATCGTCTGATGGCATGTATGTTGCTTAGTTTAAAACCGGCAAAATTTTAATTCTGTATTTCCATTAACAGAATTCAAAAAGCCCATAGTTAGCATCCATCGGCATCGGGTAATTGTTCCCCGTTTATTTATTATAATAATTTATAAAATATCAATAGGTTACAGCCATTTTTTTCATGTAAACCACAAGGCGGAGCTGTATAATCCTTCTGATATAGGCTTGCAAACATTCAATCGTCATGACCCGGCGTCGCCTTTTTTGCAATACATCTGAATGTGTTTTGAAGTTTAACTTTTTCGTAAAGGGAGAGAAGGCCTTGAAAGAACAGATAGATTGGGAAAATCTGAATATCATGATTACCGGGGGAACAGGTTCATTTGGTAAGCGGTTTGTCAAGATCATGATGCGTGACTTTAAACCCAAAAAAATTATAGTCTTTAGCCGTGATGAGTTAAAACAGCACGAAATGAAAATGGGCGGTTTTGATGATCCATCTCTTCGATTTTTCATCGGTGATGTGCGCGATAAAAACCGTCTTAAACGCGCTATGCGCAAAGTAGATGTGGTGATCCACGCGGCAGCACTAAAACAGGTTCCTTCTTGCGAATACAATCCCTTTGAGGCTGTTAAAACCAATATTCTGGGTGCGCAAAACATCATTGATGCTGCAATCGACTGCGGCGTCCAGAAGGTGATCGCTTTGAGTACTGACAAAGCCGTCAATCCGGTAAATTTATACGGCGCAACAAAGCTTTGTTCGGATAAGATTTTTATTCAGGGCAATTCATATTCCGGGACCCAGGGTACACGTTTCAGCTGTGTGCGGTATGGAAATGTTATCGGCAGCAGGGGAAGTGTGATCCCACTCTTTTATGAACAACGTCAAACGGGCAAAGTCACCATTACTGACAAACGTATGACCCGATTCTGGATTTCTTTGGAACAAGCCGTTGAATTTGTTGTGATATCACTTTCTCATATGCAGGGTGGGGAAATATTTGTTCCTAAAATTCCTAGCATGAAAATCGTGGATTTAGCTGAAGCCATTGCACAAGGTTGTGAAATTGAAATTATTGGTATTCGACCTGGTGAGAAGTTACATGAAATCCTGATTACAGAAGAAGACGGCAGAAATACCATTGACTATGATGGTTTTTATATCATTTTGCCTCAATTTTCATGGTGGCGACGACAAAATTATAGAGATGCCTTTCAATTACCAGAAGGATTTTCATACACAAGCAATAATAATGATAGATGGCTGTCCCTCAATGAATTAAAGAACATGGCTCGAGAATTCTCAGCTCCTATTGAAATGACGGGTTCTCCAAGTTCATTTCAAATGAACGCACCGCGCACCAAACATGTCATTCCTAAGACAAATCCAAGGGTCACCCCGTCTACAAAACATTTGGACGTCAGGAATAATATTCCGATTTAGAAACCATTCATCTCAACGCCTCGAAAAACATTCTGCAACCTCAGCCGCAAAGCGATTAGGACCCTTTCATCGTCATGCAGCAAGCCTTTAAAAAAAGCCATCCGATTATCCCCTACGGGCGTCAGTGGATTGATGAACAAGATATCCAAACAGTCGTTGATACACTCAGATCAGATTGGCTAACCACCGGTCCCAAAGTCGGTGAGTTCGAGCAGGCGGTCGCCGATTATGTGGGTGCTAAATATGCCGTGGCGGTTAATAGCGGTACGGCAGCCCTGCATGCCGCTATGTACGCCATTGGTGTTGGGCCTGGCGAAGAGGTCATTCTGCCCCCAATGACTTTCGCGGCAACCGCTAATTGCGTTGTTTTTCAGGGGGCGACGCCGGTCTTTGCTGATGTGGATCCGGGTACCCTCCTTATTGATCCTACCGAGATCGAGTCCAAAATTACAGCACGTACAAAGGCGGTTATTGCTGTGGATTATGCCGGACAACCCTGCGACTATGACGCTTTAAAACATATAGCGGAGCGTCATGACCTGATTTTTGTCGCTGATGCGTGTCATTCACTTGGCGCAAAATTCAAAGAAGAAAATGTAGGCACACTCGCCGATCTTTCGGTCTTCAGTTTTCATCCGGTAAAACATATTACGACCGGCGAGGGAGGCATGGTCACGACTAGTGATCCGAAGCTTGCTGAACGTATGCGTGTTTTCAGAAACCATGGAATTACCACGGAGCACCATCAGCGTGAGGCACAGGATTCATGGTTCTATGAGATGACGGACCTGGGATACAATTACCGTATCACTGATTTCCAGTGCTCACTTGGTATGAGTCAGCTTGCGAAGCTACCGGGTTGGATTGCACGTCGGCAGGAAATCGCCAGTCGCTATAATGATGAATTTGCTGAAATTTCAGGAGTTGCTCCTCTGGAAGTTAAAGACTGTATTTTCCACGCCTATCATCTGTATGTCGTGAAACTGGATTTGAGCCAGTTGAAGGTTAAACGATCAGAAATATTTTCTGCTTTACGTGCTGAGAAAATCGGCGCAAATGTTCATTATATTCCCGTACATTTACATCCCTTTTACAGGAATAATTTTAATACCAGACCGGGATTATGCCCGGCAGCAGAGGCAGCATATGAGCGCATTCTGTCCTTACCGATCTATCCGGCAATGAAAGACTCAGACGTTCAGAGAGTCGTAGCAGCTGTCAGCGATGCAATGACAACGATGCGAAAGGAAGCTATTCAAACAAACAGGGGAATAAACTGATGGTGACTTTTGGAAAGAGAAAAGTCGGTGACGGTGAGCCATGTTTCATCACCTTTGAAGCCGGTCCCACCCACAATGGTTTGGAATCTGCGAGACGTCTTGTTACGCTGGCTGCTGAGGCTGGAGCAGATGCCATAAAATTCCAGGTTCTTGATCCGAAGCGTCTTGTCGCGAATAAGAAACAACTTTTCTCTTATGAAGTTTTGCTTGACCGTGATACAGGTGCAACCAAAACGGTCAGTGAACCGCTGTATGATATTCTCAGCCGCAGAACGCTGGATCCGGATGAATGGAAAGATCTCAAGTGTCACAGCGATTCGCTGGGGCTGGCTTTTTTCGCAACGATCGGTTTCGATGACGAAATCGAGTTGTTGGAAAGCTTGAAGTGCGACTCCATTAAAATTGCCTCGGCAGATGTGAATCACTGGCCGTTGATTCGGCGGGCGGCGCGCACCGGTATGTGCATCCAGCTGGATACCGGAAATGCGACCATTGGTGAGATTGAACAGGCAGTAGACATCATCGTTTCTGAAGGAAACGAGAACATCATCATACACAACTGCCCCTCAGGCTATCCTGCCAGATTGGAGAGCATTAATCTTAATCTTATCCCAACCCTTAAACAAATTTTTTCCTATCCGGTTGCATTCTCAGATCACACACCGGGCTGGGATATGGATATTGCAGCTGTTGCCGTCGGAGCTAACCTTGTAGAGAAGACCATTACACAGGACCGGACGACGCGCAGTGTCGAGCATATCATGTCTCTTGAACCCCGGGAAATGAAAGCTTTCATTCAGAAAATCCGCGAGGTTGAGATTGCCATGGGAAGTTGCCGGCGTGTACTGCATCCGCGCGAACTCGCGAAAAGTATAGCGGTCAGGAGAAGTGCGTTTTTAACAGGGAATGTCAGCAAAGGCCAGAAGGTCAAAGCATCCCAAATTGAGTTCAGGCGGCCGGGCTATGGCATACCGCCGAACGAATTTGAGAAGTACATGCATAAAACATTCATCCGGGATCTTGTCGCAGGCCATCGGATTGAAATTACGGACTTTGAGTGAATGTAATGACAGTTGCAATTATACCGGCTCGTGGCGGATCAAAAAGACTTCCTCGCAAGAATGTGCTACCGATTCTCGGAGAGCCCATTTTGAGTTATCCGATCAAAGCTGCTTTGGAAAGCAAACTTTTTGACTCTGTAATTGTTTCAACCGAGGACGCAGAAATCGCTCGGGCTGCCCGGATGTCGGGCGCACAGGTTATCCATAGGCCTGCGCAATTGGCTGGGGATCGAACAACTGTGGTGGAGGTCTGCCTGCAGGTGTTAGAGGTGCTTGAAAATGAAAACCGACGTCCGAATTTTTTTTGCTGTATTTATGCAACGGCACTGTTCATTAAACCGGATGATCTACGGGAGTCGGTCAAACTTTTAGATGCGGCGCCCAAATCCGACTTTGTTATGGGCGTAACCGAATATAATTTGTACCCGGTTCAGGCGCTGATTAAAAATGGCTGCTATCTGATGCCGATGTGGCCGGAATACCATGGTACCCAGGGGCAATTTCAGCCGCACCTTGTGGCGAGCAATGGCACCCTGTACTGGGCGCGTGTTTCAGCTTTTCGAGATGGTCAATCGTTTTATGGGAAGAGATTGAAGGGATATTTTATTCCTAAAGAGCGTTCCGTTGACATCGACACTCCTGAGGATCTCAAGATTGCTCGGATGTATGCTGCACATCTGCTGCCGGGAGAACCACAATGACTGTCCTATCAATCCGACAAGACGAGTGATCTTAAATGCGACATCTCCTCATTCGCGCAGATGCATCAACTGCTATAGGCTCCGGGCACATCATGCGCTGTCTTGCATTAGCGCAGGCATGGCAGGAGGG